>JAFAUE010000474.1 GCA_019243475.1 Acidobacteriota bacterium
GTTTTTATCTCGAGAGCCGTTCGAACACCGCGGAAGATTTCTTCCTGGCAGGGCGGGAAATGACCGCATGGATTGCGGGTTTAAGTTTCCTGTCCGCGAACCTGGGCGCGTTGGAATTGATGGGTTGGGCGGCGGCTGCTTATCAATACGGGATTCTCGCGGCGCATTGGTATTGGATCGGGGCAATTCCGGCGATGCTTTTTCTGGGCATCGTGATGATGCCGTTTTACTACATCTCAAAGACGCATTCGGTGCCGGGGTACTTGAAGCTGCGTTTCGGTGAAGCGTCGCGGGCTTTGTCGGCGATTTCCTTTGCGCTGATGACCGTGTTGATGAGCGGCATCAACATGTATTCCATGGCGCTGGTGCTCAAGGTCGTGCTTGGCTGGGACATTCACTTCAGCATTTGGATTTCTTCCATCACGGTTGCGTTGTACGTGGCCCTGGGCGGCCTGCGTTCAGCGATTTTCAATGAGGTGCTGCAGTTCGTGCTGATCTGGGCAGGAGCGCTGCTGGTTCCTATTTTGGGACTCGTCGAGGCAGGCGGCTGGACCAAGCTGACCGAACAGATCGCACGCAACGCTTCGCGCGCCTACACCCATGCCTGGTCCACATTAGGATCTTTCACTGACAATCCCATGGGCATTCACTGGACAGGGATCGTCTTCGGCCTGGGTGCGATCATCTCATTCGGCTACTGGACCACCGATTTCCTCGTGGTGCAGCGCGTCCTCGCCGCAAAGGACCTGCGCTCCGCCAAGATGGCGCCAATCATCGGCGCCGCATTCAAAATGCTGGTTCCTTTTATCGTCATTCTGCCGGGATTGATTGCTCTTGCCGTGCTGCCGATCAAATTGACCGGGGAAACCGCTGCTGTGGCCAGCGGCGCGCACAGTTACAACGAGGTTCTGCCTCTCATGCTTGCGCGCTATTGCGGTCCGGGACTGCTCGGGTTAGGGATCACTGCGCTCATTGCCGGTTTCATGTCGGGAATGGCGGGCAACGTGAGCGCCTTCACGACCGTCTGGACCTACGACATCTACCGCGCTCTCATCCGCAAGAATGCAAGCGACCAACACTACGTGAGCATGGGCCGCTGGACTACGGTGCTGGGGGTTCTCATCAGCATCGGCACGGCCTATCTGGTGATGCACTTTGCCAGCATCATGGATTACGTGCAGGCTCTGTTCAGCTTCTTTATCGCTCCGCTGTACGGAACGGTGATTTTAGGCATGCTTTGGAAGCGCGCCACCGATGCCGGCGGCTTCTGGGGACTGCTGGCCGGGACAGGCTCATCCATCGGGATGTGGGCCTGGGTGAAGATCAATCCGGACGCGCTCAGGTACATCGCGCTCTCTGCCAATGCAAAAGCAATGGCGGAGAACATGTATCGCGCTCTGTGGTCGTGGGTGATCTGCGTAATCGTGACGGTTGTCGTCAGCTACCTCACTGCTCCCAGGCCGATTCAGGAGCTGGAAGGTTTAGTCTATGGGGCGACTGTCTTGCCGAAAGAATCAGCGGTGCCGTTGTACTATCGGCCTGCATTCTGGGCGGTGATCGTTTCCATCGGCTTTGTTATTGTGAACATCTATTTCTGGTAGGCGGACCTCGATGCACGAAGGCGGAATTTCCATCTGGTTTTTTATCGGTCTTTCGCTCGCCGGTGACGGCGCGCTTATTTTCGGCTCCGGCTTATGGGAACTTGCGCATCCGCCGGCAAATCCCGTCGTCCTCTACTCCTTGCATGCGAACATCTGGTGGGGAGCACTGTTGCTCGCAATCGGATTGTTCTACTCGTTTCGCTTTCGCACTCGCACCTGAGTTAGCGGCGAGGACCGCTCCTCGCTATTCGTAACGGAGCGCGACCATCGGATCCACCGACGATGCTCGACGCGCGGGCAGAACAGCGGAAGCAACTGCAAGTAACGCTACTGCGAGCAACGCCAGTGCGAACGTGACCGGGTCCGCAGGACTCATGCCAAAAAGCATCGACTTCAGCACGCGCGCCCCAGCGGCCGCGAGCGGCAGACCTATTGCGATGCCGAATCCAGCAACCATCAGGCTCTCACGCATCACCATCCATAGAACCTGCCCGCGCTGCGCGCCGAGCGCCATGCGCACGCCAATCTCTGCGGTGCGCCGGTTCACCCGATAAGCCAGCGTGCCGTACAGTCCGATGGCCACGAGCAACGCCGCCAGCGCGCCGAAAAACGTAGCCAGACGCGAGAACAGGCGATCGTCTGAGTATGACTGTTGGAGCTGCTCCACCTGAGTGGTGGGTTGCAAAATGGGAACGTCAGGGCTGATGTCGCGCAAAATCCGGCGTATCTCCGGCAGTACCGAATTGGGATCGCCATACGTGCGCAGCTCTACGTTCATGTGCGATTCGCCCGGCACCTGGGCAGAAGGTACCCACGCCATTGGGACCTCTCGTGCCTTGACGCTGGTGTATTTCATGTTTTGCGCCAATCCTACGATGCTCTTGGGTTCGGTGTACTTGCCTTCCATCTGAGACAGCTGCACGACATGTCCCAGCGGATTCAATCCGTGAAGATAGCGATCGACGAAGGTCTGATTCACGACGACCACTTTCTGTGAGGTCGCGGTATCGCCATCATTGAAGTCGCGGCCCAGGAGGAGCTTGGCCTGAATGGTGTCAAAGAAATGAGAGCCCACCGGGTTCCAGCGTACTGGAGAAAACTTTTTGCCTTGGGGATCAGCGCCGTCCACACGCACGCCGGTATTGTCGCTCCATCCCGCGCCGATGCGGTTCTCCATCACTGTGGCCGATTGCACCTGCGGCAAAGCCCGGAGTTTCTGCAGCACGTAGTCGAAGAAATGAACGACCTCAGCGTCAGAGTTCACGCTGGGCGGAGGTTCTGTGGCAAAAACCACTAGACCGGAAGCGTTGAATCCCAAATTGGCATGGCCGAGATTGTTTAGCGTGCGCAGGAGAAGTCCAGCGCCGACCAGCAGGGCAAGACACAGGCCCATCTGCAGGCAGATGACAGCTCTGCCGGTAAGCGTTTTGCGCCGACTGCGTTGCGCGCTGGCTGCGTTCGTTTTTACTGCAACACTCGCCGCCGGCGCGTAGGCGGAACCCAGGGGAGCCAATCCAAACACGAGTCCGGCCAACAGCGATACTCCGATAGTGAATAACAATACGTTGCGATTGGGAGCGAGACTCACTTCAATCTGCGACCACGCAGCAAGAGCGTTCGTGGCCCAGTTTGCAAACAGCCAGCCCAGCGCAGCTCCGGAGGCAACCAGCAGCAGACTCTCCGTAAGAAGTTGAACGAAGATCCGCGACCGGCTGCCGCCCAGTGCGATGCGAACCGTAAATTCATGCTGGCGTGAGGAGTTTCGCGCGATGAGCAGCATGGCTACATTGGCGCAGGCGATCACCAACACCAGCGCCACCATTGCCATCAGTACTCGTAATGGTTCCTTGTAGTCGCTATTCAGACCTTCGATTCCGCGCGCCGGGGTGAGGTAAAGTTCGGTCCGCTTTTCCTTCGGACCAGGATTCCCAATTGCGGAATAAACGGCAGATTGGTAAATCGGATTCAACTCCGCCACGGCCTGCTTGTCGTTGACGCCAGGCGCCAGCCGGCCAATCATCATCAGGTAATACCACTCGGGAGAATCGGCGAGCGTAGCCCTCTTTTCCTGCGGCGAAGCTCCCCATGGTTTGAGCAGCGGATTGGTTTGCAGCGGGATCCAGACGTCGGTGGGATTTCCGCGTTCAAGCCCAATGAATCCTTGTGCGGCTATACCCACGATGGTGAAGGGCACGCCTTTTACAAACAGAGGCTGCCCCAGAACCTCGCGGTCGCCTGAAAAGCGCGATTTCCAATAGGCATAACTAAGGACGGCATTTTGCGTGTGCTGCCGCTCGTCCTCCATCGTCAGCGGATGTCCCAGAATGGTACGCACGCCAAGTCCTGGGAAAAAGTCGCCGCTCACCTCGTCCGCGCGGCCTTCCTGCATGTCGTTGCCGAACCTCAGCGGCACTTTCTCGGCGGACACGGGAACGAAGGCTGCGAGATCGGTGAATACGCGATGGTCCTTGCGCAAAGCGTCAAAGGCTTCATAGGGCAGGGAAGTGTCGTCATACCCCGTCTGGCCGCTGCGCTCCGGCTGGTCGGTGTAGTGCAGGAGAACCAAACGGTCAGGATTGGCCACAGGCAACGAGCGGAGTAGAACCGAGTCCATCACGCTGAAGATCGCAGTATTCGCGCCAATGCCGAGCGCCAGAGTAAGAACGGCAATCAGGGCAAAGCCGGGTGTGCGGCGAAGCTGGCGAAGCCCGAAGCGGAGGTCCTGCAGAAAGTTGGACATGAATACTCCTGGCGTGCAGACCGTACAGTAAAGGAGTTGCAACTGCCGCTCCGCTGGGCGAAGACCTCTGAAGCGCCCGAGAATCAGATAGTTAGGTGCTCCGATTGGTGTCCGCAGAATCCGGTTTGATGGGCGGCGGCGAAACCCCCGTGTTCGATTGCGAACAGAAACAGCCTCTGTAACTAGTAGCTATAGCGTGAGCGGTGCATCCTTTGCGGCATGAGCTTGATCATGATGACGCCGGCAAGAAATCCGCCCACGTGCGCCCAAAACGCAATACCTCCGCCGCCCGTCCGGCTGGAGTATGCGATCGAGGTTGCCGCGCCGCTTAGGAACTGCAGCACAAACCAATACCCGAGCACGATCCAGGCCGGAAGCCAGATGAACGTAAAAAAGATGATGAGTGGAACCAAAGTGAGCACGCGAGCGGAAGGGAAGAGGAGGAAATATGCTCCCATCACGCCTGCAATCGCGCCGCTGGCGCCTACACTCGGCACGTTTGAGTCCGCATTCAAAATCACATGTGCGATCGACGCGGCCAGGCCGCTCACAATGTAGAAAACCAGATACGAAAAGTGACCGAGGTAGTCTTCGATGTTGTCGCCGAAGATCCAAAGCACCCACATGTTTCCGATCAAATGCAGCCACGAAGCATGAAGGAACATGGAGGTGAAGAGCGGCATAGCCGAGGCATGCGGCACGTAAATATTGGCCAGCCCGAGGCTTGCCAGAATGCGAGTTGGCTCGACCCCAAATTGATAGACAAACGCTTCTCGCTGCGGCCCGGTTAAAGACACCTCAAACAGAAAGATGACAGTATTCAGCGCGATCAACAGATAGGTGATGTAGGGCGTCGAGTATCTCGGCGTGTCGTCGCGAATGGGTATCATGGAATTTTGAGTTCGCGATTTCCTGATTTGCGATTGTGATTTGAAAAATCGCGAAACCGCACAATCACGAAATCAACATTGCTCTTAAGAAAACAATACCAAGACTACCTTGATGGATGCCGTTCTGGTAATCGACAAACCTTCAGGCGTGACGTCGCACGACGTGGTCGCGCGGGTTCGCCGCCTGCTGGGCGAGCGCTCCGTAGGACACCTTGGGACTCTGGATCCGCTCGCAACCGGCGTTCTGCCGCTGCTGATCGGACGCTATACGCGACTGGCCCAATTCTTCAGCGCTGGAACGAAGGTGTATGAAGGCGTGATTCGACTCGGCTTCTCCACGGACACGTACGACGCCGACGGCGAGGCTCTGAGCCCTCCCCAAAATATTCAAGTAACGCTTGAACAATTACGGCAAACGGCAAACGAGTTTCTAGGTGAGATCGAGCAGCAGCCGCCGAAGTTTTCTGCCAAGAAAGTCGCAGGCGTACCGGCTTACAAACTGGCACGCAAGAATCGCGACGTCGAGTTGAAGACCGTTCAAGTAAAAGTGCATCGCTTCGAGGTTGAAAGCCTGGCTGGCGACGAGGCGCGCTTTAGCGCGGAGGTGAGCACCGGGACATACGTCCGCTCTCTGGCGCACGACCTCGGCCGACGGCTGGGGTGCGGTGCGCACTTGGCGGCGCTGCGTCGGACGGCGTCAGGCGAATTCACATTAAAGGACGCCATCGTACTTGAACGGCTCATCGCGATGAAGGAGCTTGCCGGCTCGGTTCAAGAAGAACTTGAACGTTTGACGCGGGAAATCTCAGTCCATCCGCGGCGTGTGTTAGCCGAATTGCCGTCGGTGACGGTGGACGACCAGGCCGCTGGACTAATCGCAAATGGCCGGGCAGTCAATCTGCCGGAGTTTTCCGGAGCCAAGCTGGCCAAGGTCTTCCGCGGAAAGGACGATCTGATTGCGATTGCAGCGAGAGTGGCCGGCACGCTGTTCCAGCCGAAGGTCGTACTTCAGACTTAGTCATGTGCAGCGCCCTGAAGCGAGGAGATCTTGCGGGCTCGATCTTAGCCATTGCGCGTACACATATCTAATGTCCGATAACAGGTATTCTGTTAACTTAGAACTTGGCGGCCCTCTGACCCTTGGTTTCATGATGTCTCTTCCGCATGTAATCTTGCGGCGCGAATTCCCGTCGCGGACAATGAGAATGTTCAAGAATCCAATTTATGAAGCTGAAACGCCTTTCGAACCCGCGCCGTTTAGTTGTAGCGTTCTCGGTCTCAATACTCATTGGTTTCTCACTACCGTCTACCATCCACCGGCGCGCTTTCGATGATGCTTTCTTCCACTGGTACAAGAACCCCACGCCGGCCACCGCAGCTGCGCTCGAAGGCCAGCGGTACAGGAATGCGCAGATTGCCTTCGAAACTCAGGCCTCGTGCACGGTGCTTCTCTTCATCGTGATCTATACAGTTTGGGCCCTGGGCGATTCCCTATCCAAGCGTCCTTAGCTTCTCGAGGAAGAACCCCTTCCTACTTCCCCCCGCTCGGAACCTCTGGTGCAGAATTTCCGTATTCCCGTGTAGATCATGCTCACCTTCGTCCTCTGGTGCATCCTCTTCGTCCTGTGCTGGCCGATTGCCGTGGCGGCGCTTCTCCTGTACCCGCTTGTGTGGTTGTTGCTGCTGCCGTTTCGCGTTCTCGGAATCGCTGTTGAAGGCGTCTTGAAGCTGGTATGGGCGATCGTGACTTTTCCTGCCAGATTGCTGAGCTCGCCCGGACGGATCTGACCGGAGTACTAATCGCGTGTAGCCACTCGCCAGCCATACACCGCCGTGAGACGGCCTACTTCA
>JAFAUE010000023.1 GCA_019243475.1 Acidobacteriota bacterium
ACAACAATCGCCTGATTGCAGCCTTGGAGTCGTTGCGCGATCTCGGCAATACGGTGCTGGTCGTGGAGCACGACGAGGAAACCATTCGGCGTGCCGACTACGTGATTGACCTTGGTCCCGGCGCAGGTCGTCATGGGGGAGCCTTGGTTGCGCAAGGGACCCCGGCGAAAATCGAGCAAGCTGCGGACTCGCTTACCGGCAGATACATTTCCGGCGCAGTCAACATCGGAGCGCGCTTCGAGCCGCGTCATGCAAATGGAAACGCAATCGCGGTGCTTGGCGCTCGCGCGAATAACTTGAAGAACATCGACGTGAGTTTCCCGCTGGGCGTGATGACGGTCGTAACCGGCGTAAGCGGCTCAGGCAAATCGACGCTGGTGAATGACATCCTCTACCGCGCGCTGGCTAAAAGTCTGTACCGCTCGCGCGAAGAGCCGGGAGCGCACAAGTCAGTTACGGGCCTGGACAAGATCGACAAGGTCATTCGCATCGATCAATCGCCGATCGGCAGAACGCCGCGTTCAAATCCCGCAACCTACACCGGCGTCTTCACGCAAATTCGCGATCTGTATGCCATGTTGCCGGAGTCCCGTGAACGCGGATACAAGGCCGGCCGTTTTTCCTTCAACGTGAGCGGCGGCCGTTGCGAGGCATGCCAGGGCGAAGGCCAGCGGCGCATAGAAATGAATTTTCTGCCCGACGTCTACGTGCAGTGCGAAGTATGTGGCGGCAAACGCTACAACCATGAGACGCTGCAAGTTCGATACAAGGACCAGTCGATTGCCGACTTGCTGGAGACGCCTATCGCCGATGCGCTTCCCATTTTGGAAGACATTCCGCAGGTACGTCAGAAGCTGCAGACACTCGTGGACGTGGGACTCGGATACATCCAGCTAGGACAATCCGCCGTTACTCTCTCCGGCGGCGAAGCGCAGCGGATCAAGCTCGCGCGCGAACTGAGTAAGCGGCAGACAGGGCGCACGCTCTATCTGCTGGACGAGCCCACGACGGGTCTTCATTTCCAAGACGTGAAGAAATTGCTCGATGTCCTTCATCGCCTTACCGATTTGGGAAACACGATCATCATCATCGAGCATAACCTCGATGTAATTCACAATGCTGACTGGATCATCGATCTTGGGCCGGAAGGCGGAGAAGAAGGCGGGCGCCTCGTGGCACAGGGTACTCCCAAGCAAGTTGCACGCGTGAAAAAGTCCTACACCGGGCAAGCGCTGGCGGAATACATGGCGCATTCCAAATGGAACGGGAACAAAGCGGGCGACCGACTCACCGGATGATCAGGCGTTCTTCGTCTTCGCACCGGTTTCGTGTAGATTCGACTGACTAGCCTGTGCCGCTGACTCCAGAGCCTCCATTCAATCCGTTGCCGGAACCGGGCGCTGAGCCTCCGTTGCCGGTCCAGCAGTCTCGATCGGAGGCTCTCCCCTGGGGCGTTCTTGACGTCATTCTCATCGCAATTTTCAGTCTCATTGCTACTGGACTCCTTACGATCATCTCGTTCGCGGTAGTCCATGCCGTTCCAAAATGGAAGCACTACACGGTCGGACAGCTCGCGGCCGAGCCCCTGGCCGTAGTCATACCGCAGGCGCTTGGGTATCTGCTGACGCTTTTCTTCATGATGCTCGTGGTGCGGCGAAGTACAGACGCACCCTTTTGGGAAGCGGTACGCTGGCGCTGGCCAGGAAACATGTACCTCTACGTAGCCGGCGGCATTGTGCTTTCGCTCGCTATCCAGATCGGCTCCAGCTTCCTCCCGATTCCGAAGTCGCTGCCCATTGATGAATTCTTTAAAACCACCCATGCAGCCTGGGTGCTGGCAATTTTCGGCGTCCTGTTCGCACCTTTGTTCGAGGAACTATTCTTTCGTGGCTTTCTTTACCCCGCTCTATATGAGCGCATCGGCTTTGTTGCTGCAGCGATTTTGAACTCGCTGATATTTGCCTTCACGCATGAAGGACAACTCGCACATGCCTGGGCGCCGTTGCTCGTCTTGTTCGTAGTCGGTATGACCTTGACCTATGTCCGTGAACGAACCGGGTCCGTCGCTAAGAGCTTTCTTGTGCACGCCGGCTACAACGCATTTCTGTTCGGAATGATTTTCGTTGCGACCAACGGCTTCAGGCACATGGAGAAGTTGAAATGAAGCGGCTGTCGGCTATCGGCTTCCGGCCAGTTAACAGCTTCGGGAGTAGGGCTCTGAGTAGCGAACAGCAATGAGCGAACTTCGCTGTTGTGACGCTGCCGTTGGACGAAAGTAGATCGATGAAAGCTGACTGACCGCCGAGTGCTGTAATCTTTCCCCATGCCCTCCGCCCGCGATCAATTACTCGAGATCCTCGCCCGGAAATCGTTTCGTCTTGGAGAGTTCAAGCTTTCCTCAGGCGGCACCAGTGATTACTACATCGATTGCCGCACGACGACTCTTGACGCCCAGGGAATTCGGCTCACCGGACGAGTCTTTCTCGACGTGATTCAAAACAAGAGGTGGAAGCCGAAAGCGATTGGAGGACTCACTATGGGTGCAGATCCCATCGTGGCTGCCGTATCCGTGCTCAGCTCACAAGCGGTGCAAACTCGGGCGCCGGCACGTCCTAAGCCGGTGGATGTAGATGAATTCCTAATCCATGGTTTTCTGGTCCGAAAAGAGGAAAAGGCTCACGGCACAGCACAACGAATCGAAGGCTTCCGCGAAAAGGGCGCGCGCGTCGTGATCGTGGACGACGTCTGCACCACCGGGTCCTCCACCATTCAAGCAATCGAAGCCGCCCGCGAGTTCGGATTTGAAATTGCCGGGGTCGCTTGTCTGATCGAGCGCGAAGAAGCCGCGGGCCGTGCTGCCGTGGAAAAGGCTGCAGGATCAGCGCAATTCGTCTCTATATTCAAAGCATCCGAGGTGCGGCAGGTGCACGAAAAGATCGTGCAGTAGCTCCCTTAGCTCCGCGAAGCGTGTGGATCAATCGGCTCTACAATCTTCGGCTGTCCGAATCGCGAATCCCTTCCCTCCTTTAGAATTCGCGGATGACCGCTTTGCGGTCGCAAACGACCATGAAAAATACAAATTGCCGTTTTTCTCTCTCCGAATTTAATCCAGGACATCTAGCTCTAAGACTGCTGGCTGCCCTTCTCTTGTTTCAGGCGACCTCCTTCGGCGAACAAGTGCCATTTCGGCGCGCTATTGAGATGGCAATCCACAACAGCACGGCGATGACGGCGGCCACGGCTGACGTGACCCGCATGTCGGCTCTCTATCGCGAAACTCGCGACCAATACATTCCGCAAGTGTTCTTCGGATCGGGGCTGGCGTATTCGTTCGGCTTCCCGCTCGGAGAGCCGTCGATCTTCAAGGTCAGCTCGACCAGCCTGCTGCTGAATCAAGCTCAGCGGGAGTTCATTCGCTCGGCGCGCAGCGATGTGCGCGCCGCAGACTTGAGCAAGGAGGACAAAAAAGGGCAAGTCATCCTTGAAACCGCATTGTCATACTCTGAGCTGGATAAGAATCAAGCCTCTCTCAACATCCTCCGGCAGCAGGAGGACGCGACAGTTAAGTTTGAGAGCATCGAGCAGCAGCGAATTCAGGCTGGCGTGGATCCTGCCGTAGAACTCACGCGCGCTCGCCTGAACACCGCGCGCATCCGACTCAAGATTGCAGAACTGCTAGCCGCGGCCGATACTCTGCGCGTGCGCCTGAGCCAACTGACAGGCTTTCCGGCGCGCGAGTTCGAGACGGTGACGGAATCCATTCCGCGACTTCCCGAGGTTTCACAGGAAGACGACCTGGCAGCGCGCGCGGTGGCCTTCAGTCCGGTGGTGAAGAGCGCGCAGGAACTGGCGACGGCGAAACTCTTTCAAGCGCGAGGAGAACACAAGCAGCTTTACCCTGCCGTCGATCTCGTGGGGCAATACGCGCGCTTCACCAAGTACAACAACTATGACCAGTATTACAAGACCTTTCGCAGGAATAACGGCGCGATCGGAGTGGAAATCCGCTTCCCATTTTTGAACAAAGGACAAAAAGACCACAGTGAGGCCGTGTATGCGGAGGCTCTGCGCGCGCGCAAAGATGCAGAAGCCGCCAAAGAGCAGGTTTCGACAGAGACCCTCAAGCTCCAACGCACGGTGGCCCAACTCAACGCGGCGCGAGACGTCGCCAAACTCGAATATCAACTCGCGCAGAACAGCACCGAAGCCATTCAGGCAAAGGTCGAAGCAGGTCAGGCGACGCTGCGCGATCAGCAGCAGGCTCAGCTCGATGAAAATGACAAATATTCCGCCCTACTCGATTCAACCTACGAGCTGGAGAAGGCGCAGATGCAGTTACTCAAGCAAACAGGGGAATTAGAACAGTGGGCTTTGTCGAGCCACTAGACGACTTTGGCGGGTGGTGAGCGCGGCAGGATTCGAACCTGCGACCCACGCCTTAAAAGGGCGTTGCTCTACCAACTGAGCTACGCGCCCACACTCCCAATCTATCATGGCGAATTGGCGCGCAGATTGAGACGTGACGCGGCGATTTCCCTGCTGCGTCTATCCGATGGTCTGCATTGTCTGAGAATTTATTTGGAGAGTTCGCGACTTGCTTCCAGGCTACTGCAGTGGCACGTCGTTTGGACCAGCTGCTGCGGCGGGATTGGCTCGCACGATTCCGCTCTGGTCGGTATAGAAACTACGCTGTCCTGTGCTGCCGCGTGTTGCCGGATCGCCATTTAGTGTGAATCCGACATTCAGTGTGCCGTTCGATATTGGATTGTAAGTGAAGTAATAGCCTGCCTTCGCTGTTGCCGGTGTTATTGCGTTGGCCATCACGTTGTCCAACTGACAGGCGCTGGTAAGACTTGGAGGATTGCAGCCCGCACTGTTGCCGAGGTCGGGCAAAGTTCCGGAAAAGCCCAGCGCTCCAGGATTGCTCCACCCCTGCGCGTAATAGGCTGCCTCGGCGGTAAAGATCGTGCGCATACCGGCCACCGCGGAAGCTTCATTGGCGCTCATCTTTGCTCGTTGCAAATTGGGAATTGCAATGGCGGCAATGATCAAGATGATCGCCACCACGATGAGCAATTCGATCAGCGAAAAGCCTTTTTGTCTGCGCATGGGCGCCGGGTCCTTTGCGTCCTGGGTTCAAGGTCGCACCAGTATGCACCGCATCTGCATCTCCATTTGCGCAAACTTGAAGGTCATGACCCTTTGTCGTCACTTCCTGAACGTAGAGCACTGAAATCAATGACTTACCTGACTCGCGGAGGGGAAAATCCGCCAAACGTTATGTGAATAGGACCTGCGGACGCGGGACTGACATTTTTTGTCACACCACGAAAGCGGGTTTTGTCATTTATAAACACGCCTTATGAGCCAGGCGAACATGCGCGCGGTAGTGATCTCGCGGCCCGGCGGACCAGAGGCGCTCGAAGTCTGCGAAGTGCCGAAGCCTGCCGCTCGCTTTGGCGAGGTCCTGGTTCGCGTGCACGCTTGCGCACTGAACCGGGCTGACCTATTACAGAGACGCGGGCACTATCCTGCGCCACCCGGAGTTCCCGCGGACATTCCCGGAATGGAATTCGCCGGCGAAGTGGAGGCAGTAGGAGATGACGCTCGACTCTGGAGGCCCGGGCAGCGCGTAATGGGTCTGATTGGAGGCGGCGCTCAGGCTGAGTACCTGGTCGCGCACGAACGCACCCTGGCGGCGATTCCCGACAACCTGAGCTGGGAGCAAGCTGCGTCGATTCCCGAGGTATTTATCACCGCGCACGACGCGCTCTGGGTGCAAGCGGCGCTGCGTCCAGGTGAACGCGTTCTCATCCATGCTATCGGCAGCGGAGTTGGACTAGCCGCGCTCCAACTAGCGCGCGCTATGCAGGCGATTCCGTATGGGACTTCGAGAACTGCCGACAAGCTCGAGCAAGCGCAAAAGCTCGGAATGGAAGCGGGCTGGGTGGTCCCGAATTCTCCTACGGCTCAGGACGGCCGACGCTGGTCCGCAAGCGGAGGTTTTGACGCCATCATCGACCTGGCCGGAGGCGCCTATGTGAATGCCAGTCTGCAGGCTCTAGCGCCGCGAGGACGAGTCATGCTGATCGGCACGCTGGCAGGCGCGAAAGCTGAGATCGACTTGGGCATGGCGCTCAGCAAGCGGGCGCACCTTATCGGAACCGTGCTGCGTGCGCGTGCGCTGGAAGAGAAAATCGCTGTCACACAGAGATTCGCGCGTGAGGTTCTGCCCCTGTTCGCAAACGGGGTTTTACAGACCGTGATCGATAGCACCTTCAATCTCGATGAAATTCGTCAGGCGCACGAACGCATGGAATCCAATCAGAGCTTCGGCAAGATCGTCATTCGCATTGCATAGCGGGCTTCGCGCACCAGTGTTGCGCCGCCGCAGGTTTCGTGGCAGACTTCCCACCCACGAGGAGCTCCTATAGGGCTTCCGGCCCTGCTCCTCCCGGAGGGCCCATGATTTCTCCAGATCAAGTAGATCGTCTGCACGACCGTCAGGATTTGTTCACCGCTATTCTGATTGTCGGCTGTCTTTTCTTCGGCGTGGGCGGTGTGTTGGGAATTTTCGCTGCGCAGGACTTTTCCAACGGGACCAACTTCATGCAGCGTTTGGCCGGCGCCGAGCAGGCGGTGGGGTTGTTATTGATTATGGCGGGCTGGATCAAGCTCTGGGGTATTCACGTCGAGCTGAAGCGGAATGCTCCGCAACAGACGTCCAGCAAAGCCGCTGGAGCCGGCGCAGGCCACTGACCTGCGCGCAGCCTAGACGTAGTGCAGCAAGTACAGAATCAGCAC
>JAFAUE010000054.1 GCA_019243475.1 Acidobacteriota bacterium
CGCGACATGTCGAACCACTTAGGATTGCCGCTGGAGCGTCCCAAGTCTTCTGACATCTTGCGCAAGTGCGTGGCGCGCGGGTCTTCGGTGGTGTACACGCGATGCCCGAATCCGGAAATCTTCTTCTTCTGCGCCAGCATGCCGCGAACATGTTCGACCGGATCTTCACCGGCTTTATCGATGGCGAACAGCATGCGCATCACCGCTTCGTTAGCTCCGCCATGCAGCGGGCCCTTGAGCGCCCCGATGGCGCTGGTGATCGCCGAGTGCATGTCGGAGAGCGTAGCCGCGGTCACGCGCGCGGCGAAGGTGGAAGCATTCAGTTCATGGTCGGCATGCAGGATCAGCGCGACATCGAGCGCCTTTTCGGCGGTCGCAGACGGTTTCTCGCCCGTCAATTGCCAGAGAAAATTTGCCGCATGCGACAGCTTGCGGTCCGGCTCAACCACGTTCTTGCCCTTGCGAATGCGATCGTAGGCCGCCACGATCATGGCAATTTGCGACGTCAGCGCGTATGACTTGCGCACATTCGAGTCGTGGTCCACCGCTTTCTCGTCGGGATCGTAGAACGAGAGCGCCGACACCGCAGTGCGCAGCACCTCCATCGGCGTTGCCTTCTTCGGGAACTTCCGCATCAGCTCGATGATGGCGGGATCGATTTGCCGCGATTCGGTAAGACGCGCGCGGAAATGTTCCAGCTCTTCGCGCTTCGGGAGCTGTCCAAACCACAGCAGGTAGCAGGTTTCTTCGAAGTTGGAGTTGTCCGCTAGTTCGTGAATGTCGATGCCGCGGTAAGCGAGGATGCCTTCGTCGCCCTCGATGAAACAGACGCCCGAATTGGCGGCGACAACTCCTTCGAGACCCTTAGTGAATGTGGTTGTGGACATGAAAGACCTCGCAAGCTCCCGTCAGGACATACGCATAGAGAGCCGCATCGCGTTGAGAGCAACCTTCTTTTATATCCGAAAGGCAGTGGGCTCGCAAACCTGGGACGGGCAGAACCGAATGGTAAGAAGGCATTAAGAGAGTCTGATTGGGCCGCGTTATACCGCGCCCAGATGCCTTCTGTTTTGCCTTAGTAACCCTCGTCGTGTTCTCTCTGCTTTTACTCAGGCCAGATTGACAGAGCGGTCTTGCTTAAAATTTGCTGCCTGGCATGATCACTCAAAGGCAGGCTGCGGAAATCCTCGAGGTTCTGCAGAATTTCTGGTACGCCGGGACCCGGCCAATCTGTGCCGAACAGCGTCTTGGCGGCGATTTCTTCCAGTCTGGGAAAGTACTTCAGCAGAGTTTTGGGAGGAATGCCGCTGATGTCCAGGTAGACGTTGGGATGACGGCGCACGAGAAAGAATGCGGTTTGCATCCACAACGGACGTCCGCCATGGGCGAGGAGGATTTTCAGTTTGGGAAAATCCACCGCCACGTCATCCACATAGATTGGATCGCCAAACTTGTTGCGCGCGCCGGGAAAAATCGACGTCCCTGTATGTACCATAATGGGAATGCCGTGCTTCTCCGCCACGCGGTAAATGATCTCCAGCTCCTTCACGCCGTTCAAGTAGTCGTTCGGGTAGAGCAATTGATGCGGCGGATGGACTTTAATCATGCGAATGCCGAGCCTGACTACGTGCTCCATATCGCGCTCGACCTCGCTGCTGTGCCGCGGATCGACGCTGCCGCAGGGAATGAGGCGCTTTGGATCTTCTTTTACATAGTTCGCGATGAACTCGTTCACCGCGGGGGTAAATCCAATCACCTCCGGCGCCACGTAGTTGATCAGCACGGCGCGATCGATGCCGCTGGAATCAAGGTGCTGCAGAAACTTTCTTGGCGAGCGGCAGAACTCGGCAATCTGCTCGAAGTTCGCCCGCTTCTTTTTCATGATCGCCAGCGCCTCAGGCTTGAACATCTCTACGGGCTGGATGTGGATATGGCAGTCGGTAATCACCGCGCTAGAGTATCGTGTCCGCCGAAGTCATGAAAGTGAGCAAAAAAAGCCCGCAGACGTTTTGTCTGCGGGTGGAGAGACATTTCGATTAGAGAGGGTAACTCCATCGGCCGGCAATTGACCCAGCTCGCCGGGGACGGGAAGAGAAGCCTGAGAACCACCCCTGACCCTCAGAATTCCTTCGCTTACATAGACGAACGAGACGGCCAAAAAGTTAGCGAATACTTTATTTGGGCTAGGAAGCTTCAAACGGTGCCGATATTTCCACGGTAGAATGAGGACATTCCCACCTGATTCTGGAGGAGGCTGTTCT
>JAFAUE010000224.1 GCA_019243475.1 Acidobacteriota bacterium
GTATCTCGTGAATGCAGCGAAGCTTGGCGGAGTGCAAGCAAATGACGCGGGAGCCGCACAGACGCTCTGGTTCAACAACGATCATTACCAGGCGCAGTGCACGAATACCGTCACCGGCGAGGCGTATTCGACCGAAATAGCCGGCTACCAGATATTCAGCACCGCAGCATACTTCAACGGTTCCATTTACCTCGGGGTGACCGCCGGACCAATCCAGCAGTTCCTCTTGAGTGCCGGACAACTGCAGCCGGCATCATCAACCGATGCGCAAATCGCAGAGGGCACTTATGGAACAACTCCGTTTGTCTCAGCCAATGGAAACCAAAATGGGATTGTGTGGATGCTCGATCATGACTCTCCCATTCAGGATCCCCTGAACCCCGCTCCAGCTCCGGCGATTCTGCGCGCGTATGACGCGTCAAACTTGGCTCTAAAGCTCTACGACAGTTCGAGCGTTCCTGCCGACCAGCCGGGATACGGCATTAAGTTCACGTCACCCATTGTCGCCAACGGCAAAGTGTTCATCGGCACCGCGCATGACACGCTTGCGTCGACGAACCCGCAGGGCGAGTTGGACGTGTACGGGCTCAAGCAGTGAGGAGCCCGCACGACTTACGGTTGGGGAACGCCGGACACGGATGGGCAGGAGTTTTGTCGGTACCGATGGAGCCTTTGTACCCGCTGGCTGAGGGGCCCGCCTCTGCGACTCGTGCCGCTTTTTGCTAAACTAAAACATTCGGCCATCGCAGGTTTTCCCTCCGGACGGCAATCCCGCAGACGAAGGACATTCGTGCAAAGTTATACCCGGCATCAACTTAAAGAAGATAAGTTCCAGGAAGTCACGCGCGACGCTATCGCCCAGGCTGCGGCGCACCGGCAGCAGCTAACCGTCGGAGCCATCGTCGTTCTCATCGTCGTGCTCCTGGGCGGCGGCTATACCTACTGGCGGAATCAGCAGGAAGACCAGGCCAGCACAGCAATGGGCGAGGCCATGAACACGTACAGCGCTCCTATCCGAACGCCGGACGCGCCGGTGGACCCGAATCAGCTCAGCTTCGCCAGTACTTCTGAGCGGGACACCAAGGCCCAACAACAATTCCAGGGAATCGCCGACAAATACTGGCACACCCGTGCAGGCAAAAACGCTCTCTACATGTCTGCGGCCGTAGATCTCGACGCGGCCAAGTATTCCGATGCGGAAGCCAAGTTCAAGCGCGTCGCCGATGCCGCAGACAAGAACGTCGCAGCCCTAGCCAAGCTCGGCCTTGCGTCCGTGTATCGGGCCACCAATCGGGATCAGGACGCAATCAACATCTACAACGACCTGAGCAAGAAACCTACTGAATCGGTATCGCGAGATCAGGCGCAGTTGTCGCTGGCAGAACTCTACGAGCGTAAGGATCCGAGCCAGGCCAAGAAGATTTACGACGAACTCGCATCAGGCAAATCGCCCGCGGTAGCCGAGCTGGCGCGCCAGCGTCAGACGGCAATGGGAGTGACACCTACGAATAAGGCCCAGGGACTATTGCCTGCCAATAAACCGCAGTAGCACACACGAAGTACCGCGCGACTGCTGCTTGTTCGCGAGCTCTACCCCTACCTGCTTGCCTGAAACAATCCTTGCCAGTCGGCAGGCTTGGCCAATGGCTGACCTGCTACTTCCAAATTTCCCTGCACGTGTTCCCTTCGGCTCATGCCCACCAGAGCCGTGGTCACGCCGGCTGCAGAGCGCGCAAACTGAATCGCGGCGCTGGCGTCGCTATCGCAGTGAAATGTTTCGCGGACGAATTCCGGCAGTCGTGCAGTCAGCCGTCCTTGCAGCAGGGCAGCGCTGGTAAAGACGCAAATCCCCAGCTCTTGCGCAGCTGCCAGCAAAGACATCGGCTTGCCGCCAATCGCCTGATTGTCCGAAGTAAAAGCTTCCGGCAGCGCCAGATTGAATGGAAGTTGTATTGCGCGAAAGTGATGCAGCTCTCCGGCAACCTCGGATGCGATGCTCACCATGCGCTCAAGGTCCAGAAATTCGCCCGAATCGCGGTTCTGTCGAAATCCATTCCAAGTTGCCGTGCCGTACACGCGAATGGTGTCATTTGCAGCTTCTTCTTCCAGCGCAATGAACGCCTGGCGCAGTCGCTTGTAAAAAACGTCACGCGGAACTTCGGCCAGCTGCTGCTCGGGATTGTGAATGTAAAAGACGTCGATGGTCTCGATTCCCAGATTGCGTCGGGAGCGCTCCAGCTGATTGTGGAGATAACTCGGAGCCATGCAGTGCATTCCGCCGACCAGTTGGTCGCGCGGCGCGACTCCAGTATCAATGTATTCCTCGATGAAATAGCGACGGGGATCGGCGGGCACGGTGCCGTCATAAGTGAGGTATCCCGCTTTGGTACAGATCACGAGTTCCTCACGCTGGACATCGCCGGATGACAATGCCTGCTTCAGCGCAGAACCGATGCTGCGCTCCGAACGCTGAAGGCGGTAGTTAATGGCTGAATCAATGACATTTACTCCAAGCCGCAGCGCCTCGAGGACAGCCTCGCTGTAGCGCTCGTCGGTAACTGTGTCCGGCTCGCCCAGATAGGTGCCGATACCAATGGACGAGAGCCACAATTCGCTCAGGTAGCGGACGTGCTCAGGTTTGCGAAAGTGGCCGGCTTCGGCCAGACTCGGGAAACGCGAACGAAATCGCGCAGTGCCGGAAGGGGAAGCGTGCCCGACGTGCATCCTGTGAGTGTAATGGAACCAGAAGAATCGGGTTATCGGGACATTGAGTTATCGGGTTATCGAAAGATCGGAACACCGCCGACGATTGGCCCATCCGCGTTCTAGCTTTTCTTCTGGGCTGAGCAGCTCAGCAGCTTAGCCGCTCAGAAGCTTCATTTGACACATCCACTGCGATGTGTAGAATGAACGAACTCGCAAGACGCGAGTTTCGTTTCATGTCTCCTCTCATTAGAACCCGAATGTACATGGGCATGCGCACCCCGGGCGGTGTGTTGTCCATATCGGGAACGTGAGAGTCGAGCAGCAACCTTCCTGATGTGACCAGCCGCCTGGGGTTCCCCGGCGGCACTCGTGTTTCTGGGCCAAAACTCATTTCATTTCAGGAGAACTTATGCCTTCAGGCACTCGCGGTCTTACTACTCGAACCATCCATGGCACCCTTCCGCCCGACCCGGCTACTGGCGCCATCCTCACACCCATCTACCAGAGCACAACGTACGTTCAGGAAGCGGTCGGCGTGCACAAAGGATTTACTTACTCCCGCGCGGCCAATCCGACGGTCTCGGCGCTGGAGGACGTTCTCGGCGAACTCGAAGGAGCGCCGACGCTCTGCTTCTCAACCGGCATGGCGGCGATTACCACGCTCTTTCTCTCGCTGCTCAAGCACGGCGACCACATCGTGATCTCCGACGTCGTGTACGGCGGCACCGTTCGCCTCTATCGACAGATTCTCGAAGGCTTGGGCATCCGCGCCAGCTTTGTGGACACTTCTGACGTGCGCAGCGTCGCCGCCGCCACCGAGCCAAGGACGAAGCTGGTGTTCATTGAAACTCCGGCCAATCCCACTCTGAAACTTACCGACATCGCCGCTGTCGCAGCCGTCGCGCACAACGCCGGTGCCCTGCTCGCAGTGGACAACACGTTTCTCACCGCAGTCCTTCAGCCGGTGTTTGCGTTAGGTGCCGACGTTAGTTTGCTCTCGACTACCAAGTACATCGAAGGGCACAACGCCACAGTCGGAGGTTCGCTCGCCACGCGCGACCAGGCGTTGCTCGAACGCTTTCGCCTGGTGCGCAAGACCATCGGGTGCATCCAGTCGCCGCTTGAATCCTGGCTCACGCAGCGCGGACTC
>JAFAUE010000240.1 GCA_019243475.1 Acidobacteriota bacterium
GGATATCCCGTTGTGTGGTAACCCTCCTTATAGTCTCGTCCGTTGTAGGTAGCGACGGCAGTTAGTGTGTATGGCTTTTGTTGGATTTGCCCGGGCACAACTTGGAATTTGAGATTCTGATCGTCGCCATCTTTCGTAGTTACGAATTGTTGTTGGGCTGCGGTCCAACCGGCAGGAAGATCGAGTTTGACTGTGCCCTTTGCGGGTCCCTTCACGTTGCTGTGGACCATCACCGACAGATCGAATGCTTTTGCGTCCAGCGGCACGATGCCTGCGATCGGCGAGATCACGACAGAAATGGCTGGAGCTACAATCACGGGCTCGAGCACAGTTCCAGGTCCGGTGACCCGCTTGACCGACTGCACTACCTGCGAGAGCTCAAAAGGTGTTCCGTCGTAGCTAAACTTCACCTTTGCCGACAACGGATACGGCGCCAGCGGCATATTGAGGTACTGCGGCTCATCGATGTTGTAGTAAGGCTGTTCAATGTCAGGACGGCTGAAGTAAGGCCGCGTGTAGCCGGCGTTCTGCGGAGCATTGACGGTGAAGCGCACATCCATCGATTGGTTCGATTTCAGCGTAGCCCGGCTCTGGCCTTCGGCGGCAATAGTCCACTGCTCGGCCTTAGGAGTTTCGAGTGAAACACCCTCGACCTCCACGGGAAGATTGGCCGGATTGGTGGTGTGCACCTTCACCCAAAACTGCTGCCCGGGAATGGCCACCTGGAACGTCTCTGGATTGCGGAAGAATCGCGCGAACGGACCCGCCGGTTCTTTCTCGGGGGCGAGCGTAGCCAGCACCGAGATGCCCAGCGACTCGGCGATCGCGTTTTCGAATTGGACCTGCTTCACTTTCAGCTCATGACTGATGTCATATTTGGCATCGTCGCTTAAGTTACTCGAGCTCACTTTATCCAGGAGCTCGTTCGTGGCCTTAAGTCCTTCCGCCAAGTCCGCGGTGACAGCTTCAGGATGCTGTGCCGAAAAATTATGGAGAGCCTTCTCCACCGACGTATTGATTTGGGCGAGGCTCGGGCTGAGGAACGATCCATCGCCGCCCTGTGCGAGGCTGGCGATGCCGGCCAGGGAAACATCGATGCCGTCGAAAAACGTCGATTCTTTTTCGGGAACCGAGACCAGAGAAGCGAAGCGATGGTACGGACTCATCTGCTCTTCGGCGGGAGGCATGCCAGTACCGCCGTTTTGCGATCGCTGATGTCCAAGGCCAAGCCTTGATACCTGCTCGTATGTGAGTCCAAGCAGCGGGTTGTATTCACCTTCAGGGACGTCGACTGCGGTGGACAGCTCACCTTTAACCACAGTGCCGTCCGTGTAGTTGTTAAATTCCGCCGGATAATATTTCCCGTCGGCGTAATCATAGATTCCCTTTTCGGTAATCCGTGCGAACGGCACCCGGGCATAATCTTTTATCGGCTTCCATGGTTTCAAGCCTGCTTTCAGTTGCTCCGGAAACATCGATGGATCGCCCGCAGCTTTGAAGGCTTCCTGTGCCATTTGGCCGGCGGTTTGGTGATTGCCATGTCCATCTGTGCGACCACCGACAAAAACGGAAGTGATGACCAGAGGCCGCGTCATGCGTACCACGCGCACAACGTCTGCGAGCACGCGATCGTGTCCCCAATTCTGCAGGCTTTCTTCCTTGGTTTTCGAGAAGCCATAGTCGATCACGCGCGTCCAGTACTGTTGTGTGCCGTAGTAGAGGTCCGCGGCCAGCAATTCTTCCGTGCGGACCAGGCCAAGGGCGTCAAAGTAATCCGACGACATGACGTTCGCGCCGCCCTCGCCGCGATTTAAAGTCAGCAGCGACACGCGCGCTCCCTGGCCGCGAGAGTCGTAGGTCAACATTCCGCCGTCTTCATCATCCGGGTGGGCAGTGACCATCAGAAGGCTGGCGCGCGTATGCAGCTTTTGCAGGCTCTGCCAGAGCGCTGCCGCGCCCCGATCGAACTCGATGGGTTGAGCATTCACCTCAGGGCCGGATGTTGCGCGGATCGGGGATTGCGCGTTCGCTGCCCCGATCAACAGGGATAAAGCGAGCGCAACCGGGAAAATCACAATGAAAAATAGGCTGAACTGCTGCCATCGCAGTTTCATGAATACTCCTTCGCGTCTCGCTGGGATGGAAAGACTCGCGCCAAGCAGGTTCGCTGGGATCGATTGAACAAGAGCAACAGAATTGTACGGCGCAGGTTAACGGATGCCAAAACGTTTTGGTATTGGAGCTGCTTTTCAGGAACGATCAATCGAGCCAGCACGTCCATTGAGCACATCAGGAAAAGTCTTGACAGCGTGAATTTAGCCGTTGTTAGATGTGAGCCCATCTGACCGAATCGTTTCGACACTTTCACGCTGGCGACTCCGGCTTTAAAAACGCAAGGCTCCCGATGAACTACGAGTCGGTCGCGGAGAATCGAAGACAACCGGTCGAAGACAACAGTCGAAGGCAATAGCAGGAGGCTGCAATGAACTCTCGCCCCGGATTCACGAAAGCCATCTTTAGCAGAGCTCTGTTGCTCTGTTCGTTAGTTCTTTGCGCACTTCCCACAATCGCTCAAATCGATCGCGGCGCAATCGTTGGACGTGTGACCGATGCCTCCGGCGCAGTTGTGCCCAGGGCCACCGTCGTCGTCACCAACAAGGACACTGGAGTGGCGGTCACAACCAACACCAACGAAGCCGGTGAATATCAGGTGCTGGCCCTGATTCCGGGGACGTACTCAGTCCGCGTGAGCTCGCAGGGATTCGATAGCGTTCTGCGCGACAACATCGCGTTGCACGTGCAGGACCGCCTGTCGGTCGAAATCGGTTTGAAGGTTGGCTCGGTGAGTCAGGAAATTGTCGTCACCGGCGCTGAGCCGTTGCTGCAGACTGAAACTGCGGATGTGGGAAACGTGGTGGACACTCATTTGGTGAACGACCTCCCGCTGAACGGTCGGCGGTATGCAGACCTCGCGCTGCTTGAGCCTGGAGTGCAAAAGTTTTATGGCGCCGCCAATCCAGCTCCGGATCGCTTCAGCGTGAATGGAAACTTGGAGTTGCAGAACAACTTTCGCCTGAACGGCATCGACAACAACTCCTGGTCCGAGAATCTTCAAGAATTTTCCGTGCAGGTGGTGCAACCGCCACCGGACGCAATCCAGGAGTTTCGCGTGCAGACGCGGACCTATTCCTCAGAGTTTGGGAATTCCGCTGGCGCTGTGATCAACGCCACGCTTAAGTCTGGCACCAACAACTACCACGGCGATCTTTTTGAATATGTCCGCAATAACATCTTCGATGCCAACTCCTGGATCAACAAGCACGCGGCTCCGGGCAAGATCAAACCTAAGGGCCGCTTTTCGCAGAATCAATTTGGAGGAACGTTCGGCGGCCCGATCATCAAAGACAAAACATTTTTCTTTTTTGACATGCAGCGATTCTCCAGCCGGCGCTCTACAACCGTTCAGAGCACCGTACCGACGCCGCTGATGAAGCAGGGCAATTTTACTGAGCTTAAGAACACGCTTAGCGATTCTCCGGTAGCCGGTCAGTCCGGTTGCGTTGTTGCAAACATCATTCAGTCGCGATGCATCGATCCGGTCGGAACGAAGATCGCGGCGCTGTTCCCGGATCCGAATTTCGGACCGGCATTCGGAACACCGGGAAGCTGGACCGGTGCTCCCAATTACATCTTCTCTACAGTGGTACCCAATGACACATGGTCTCTCGACGGCCGTGTTGATCACACGTTGAACCAGAGCAATCACATCTCCGGCAGTTACAGCTACTACCACGTGAGCCGCCAGGATCCTGCCTGGACGGGTGATCCCGTTGCGGGAAATGGCAACTTCGCCACGCAATATCGGACGCACACTCAGCTCTTCTCGCTCGACTGGACTCACAACCTTTCCAATAATTTCCTCAGCGATGCTCGCATCGGCTTCAACCGCGATTACGCCCACAGCGATCCTATCGGCGTAACTCTTGGCCAGTCGGTCGCATCTACGTTTGGTCTGAATGGCATTCCGGCTACGCCCAACACAGCAGGTCTGCCACCCATCGAGATCAATGGCTTGCAGCGGCTGGGAACATCGCCTTGGCGGCCGCAGTACCAGATTTCTCAGGGCTGGGATTTGATCGAGAACCTTAGCTGGTTAAAAGGCAGCCATAGCTTTAAGTTTGGCTACGAGTATCTGAAGCGCGGCGACAACTTTCTCGACATACGCGCTCCTCAGGGAGAGCCGCAAATCAACGGGATCTACACCGCTGGTGGCTCTTTCGGCCTTCCTGACTTTTTGTTGGGCGACGTCGACGCGACGCATTTCACCACTCCTCTGGTGGTTCATTACTTCCAGCCTGGACACTCGTTCTATGCGATGGACACGTGGCGAGCCACTTCGAAGTTGAATCTCACTTACGGCCTGCGTTATGAGTTGTTCGCCCCAATCATGAGCCGCGACAACATGGTTTCAAACTTCACGCCGGCGAATGGAGGAGGCATCACCACGACTGCGGCCAATGCGTCCACTTGGGCGAGCAGGGCGTTAATCAACCCAGACAAGAATGACGTTGCTCCGCGCATCGGCCTTGCTTATCAATTGAGTAAAAAAGCCGTCGTACGCGCCGGGTACGGAGTTTTTTATCAGCACTACAACCGAATCGGATCCGAGAGCTTGCTGGAACTGAACCCGCCTTTCCTGCAGGACATACAACTGAACCAGGGCGTCGGGAGTTCGACTCCGATCTTTCAGCTGAAGAATGGCTTTCCATTGAGCACCATCACCGGTACGGCGCTTGACCTTACTAAACTTCAACTTCGCGCTCAGGATCCCAACCAGCGTTCAGGGTATGTGGAACAGGCGAGCTTTGGTCCTGAATACGAGATATTCCAAAACAGCGTCCTTTCCGCAACTTATGTTGGTAACTGGGGCCGGAAGATGAACCGGCTGCGAAACGCGAATCAGGGGCTCATCACCGGCACCGATAATGGGTGTCCGATCGTGCAGTTTCCATACGCGAACCTGAACACAGTTTCTACGATTGATACGCGCGCTGCAGGACCTAACTGCGGATTAACCGGCCAGCACGGCTTCCTGGAACTTGCGACCAACGATGGCAACACCGATTACAACGGCTTGGAACTGTCGCTTCGCAAGCGGATGTCGCAGGGAATTGCATACGCCGTCAACTACACCTACAGCCACGGCTTGGCGAACTTCCAGGACAATCTCACTGGCGGCTCAACCCCGGCCAATGCATACAACTATGCGGCGGAGATGAGCAACTCGCCGTTCGATATTCGCCACCGGTTTGTCAGCAACTTCACCTGGGATCTCCCCGTCGGCAAGGGGAGACGATTCCTGTCTGGCGACAGCCTGGCGGATAACATCATCGGCGGATGGCAGTTGAACGGGATCGTTACTCTGCAAACCGGAACTCCTTTCACCGTGACCACGCCGGACCTCAGCTTCACTGGGTCGAGCCACGCTTCCTATCCCAATTGCGTCGGCGATCCGTTCGCGGGCGCCACGAGCGATTCTGCCAGCTACACGACCACAGGTTTCTTCATCAATCCTGCGGCGTTTGCATTCCCCGCCAGGGGAACATTCGGGACATGCCGACCCCGAGCCTTCCACGGGCCGGGAATTCAGATGACGGATCTAAGCCTGTTCAAGACGTTCCGAATGACGGAGCGGTTCCAATGGCAATTCCGCGCTGAATTTTTCAATGCGTTCAATCACCCGAACTTCGCGAATCCCAACGCATCATTCACCGCTGCTAATATCGGCCCCAATGGATCATTCGGCAAGGTTTCCAATACTCTGAATCCCATTCTGGGAACTGGCTCAGGAGGCCCGGGAGACCCTCGCGAAATCCAATTGGCGCTGAAATTGTACTTCTAGCACTGGTTATCGAAGCGGGAGAGTCTGTTTGGTAGTGGGCTACTTGGAATCTGGCTGCCATTGAATCTCGGAGGGCAGGAAGATCGGCGTAAATGCTGAACCCTGATCCAAAGAGCCCACTAACACAGCGTTTTTATAATCGCGGTACGTTTTCCTTAGTTGGCATAACCGCATTTCAGCAAGCTCAGACAATGGGGCGGGGTTCAAGCGCATAAGGCGCAGATTATCCGCCGGCGAAGCGCCCCAGCTTCGTCGTATCCCAGCCTAGAGGAAGCCATCGGGACGGCACCATAGCCGAGGGTCGGCTCCGTCGCTGTCCAGCAAGTAGCAATGCGAGCCGATTGAGCTTGGGTGGTCCCTATCCGCGCCAAGCGCATAAAAAAACATCACTGGGCTTGACTCATTTCGGGACTCACCGGCGAGCACTTCAAAACATTCTTGACAACTTCCGAGCGGCGGTACTACAACACTGAACGCTTGTTCATTCAATGAACGTTTGTTCTGGTTGGATAGGCCGACCTGTCGCCATCCTTGTCCAATGGCGTCTTCCGGCATAGGGAGGGGTCCGCATTTCAATGAAGGCTGCCATACTCCACGAATTTAAGCAGCCCCTTGCCATTGAGCGCGCGCGCGATCCCGAGCCCGCGGATGGGGAAGTTCTTGTTCGCGTGGAAGCCTGCGGCGTCTGCCACTCTGACATTCACATTGCCGATGGTGACTGGCCGCAGTTCGCCTCCATCGTCAAAAAGCCGTTGATCCTGGGACATGAGATCGTCGGACGCATCGCGAGTCTTGGCACCGGCGTCTCGGGGTTTCGCGAGGGTGACCGCGTTGGCATTCCCTGGATTTATTGGACTTGCGGGGAATGCGAACCCTGCCGCGAAGGCAATGAGAACCTCTGCACTCGTCAAAAAATAACCGGTGTGAGCGTTGACGGAGGTTTTGCCGAATTTCTGCGCGCCCCGGCGAGCCACGTGGTACGCGTACCGGAGAAGCTCGACTCGGCTGAAGCGGCTCCGCTATTTTGTGCCGGCGTTACGGTTTTCCGCGCATTGCGGCAGGTGGTTTCGCGAGGACAGCGCGTAGCGGTGTCCGGGATTGGCGGCCTCGGCCACCTTGCTGTCCAGATTGCGCGCGAATTAGGTGCTGAAGTCGTCGCTGTTGACGTCAGCGATGAAAAGCTTTCAACGGCGCAATCACTGGGCGCCGTTGCCGCCCTGAACGCGCAATCCGGTGATGCCGGTCAGCGATTGCGGAAGCAGGGCGGGGTGCACGTAGCGATGGTAACCTCCGCCTCCAAAGCGGCGTACGACGCCGCATTCCAATCGCTTCGCCCGGCGGGAACATTGCTCGCCGTGGGGCTGCCGGCTGAGAACATCTGTTTTTCGCCGCTGATGATGGCTGCGCGAGAAGTGCGCATTCGGGCATCCGCCGTAGGGACTCGACGCGACCTCGCCGATGTGCTCGCCATGGCAGAAGCGGGCCGCATACGTTGTCAGGTATCACATCGGGAACTGGAACAGGCCAACGACGCTCTCATGGAACTGCGCAGCGGCAGTGTTCTTGGCCGGTTGGTCTTGAATTTGAACTGAGCGAAGAGAATGCCGAAGATCAGGCAAGGGAGACTCGAAGAGAACCAGCGGCGCATTGAAACTGCCGCGCTTGGTCTGTTCACGCGCCAGGGTTTCCACGGCACCAACATTCGCCAGATCGCGCAGCAAGCGGAAATCTCTACGGGCGCAATCTATACCTACTACCCGACCAAGGAAGCGCTCTTCGCCAGCGTAGTGCGCAACTATGAGGCACGGATGAAGCCGTTGCGCGACCAGATGTTCAATTACATCCGGGAACCGTTCTCGCGCGAGGACATCCGCAGGCTGGCGGCGGAGATACGTTCCATCGTCTATGACAACGCGGATTACTGGCTCTTGATGTACATCGACGTAATTGAGTTCAGGAACCAGCATTTTGCCCAAGTGTTTCAAGGGCTCGTGGAAAAAATACGCCGCCGCGTCGGGCCGTTGCTGAATGAAGCGAAGCGCCGGAAGGGCTGGTGCGGCCGCGATCCTGCGTTCGTCTTCGCCTCGATGTACATGTACATGTTTGAGTATTTCCTGATCGAGAAATTGTTTTCCGGCAATCGTCATCTCGGTGTTTCCGACGAGCAGGCGATCGAAGGTTTTATCGAGCTGTTTGCCTGCGGCCTGTGGAATGGCAGCAACGGACAGCGACGTGGAAGGCAGAGTAAGGGACCGAACCAACGATTGATGTCCATGCCAAAACCGAAACCGCGCATGTATGCGCTAAGCGGAGGAAGTCAATGAGAGGCTTGAGAATTCACTTGTCGCTGTTGTTGCTGGTCATTATGTCGCCACTGCTCGTTTACGGGCAGGGTGTTGGCTCTTCAGGCGACTTGAGGGGAACGGTGACGGATTCTTCCGGCGCGGTCCTGGCCAATGCCAAAGTAATCGCGGTTGAGAACCAGACTGGGTTGCAGCGCTCCGCCATGAGTGACAGCTCAGGCCAATACCGCTTCACCGGTTTGCCGCCTGCGGCGTACGACGTGAGCGTGCAGATTTCCGGTTTTGAATCGCAGACGCAAAAAGGTGTAATCGTTACCCTCGGCGAAACTGCCGATGCTGACTTTCACCTGAAGGTCGGCGAGGTCTCAACTGAGATAACCATCACCGATGTAGCTCCACCGATCGACACGACCGAAGGCAAGCAGGCGGAGACCATTGAGCAGCGGTACATTACCGATCTGCCAATTGACCGGCGTGACTATCTCAGCTTCACCCTGCTTCTACCTGGCGTCAGCAACTCCACGCAAATTGCCGATAACGCGGACTTCCGCGTGAAGCAAACGCCGCAGAGCGGGCTGTCGTTTTATGGCAGCAACGGCCGCGGCAACAACGTGACGGTGGACGGGTCGGAGACCAACGACGATTCCGGTGGGGTGCGCCTCAACGTGAGCCAGGACGCCGTGCATGAGTTCCAGATCAACCGCAGCA
Source organism: Acidobacteriota bacterium (assembly GCA_019243475.1). Classification (GTDB taxonomy): domain Bacteria; phylum Acidobacteriota; class Terriglobia; order Terriglobales; family Acidobacteriaceae; genus Gp1-AA112. Next base: position 8,914 of record JAFAUE010000240.1, read on the forward strand.
ACTATACGGCTGAGCTGGGCGCGGCAAGCGGCGCCTCCATCAACATCGTGACCAAATCGGGAACCAACAAAATCCACGGCGGCGTATTCGGTTTCTTCCGCAATGATGCCATGGATGCCCGGGATCCCTTCGCCATCAGCCCCGCCCTGCTGCCGGGCCAGACATTCAACCTGACCGCGCAGGGGCAGCCGATCAAGAACACATTGAGCCGGCAGCAGTTTGGCGGAACGTTGGGACTTCCCATCAAGAAAGACAAGACCTTCCTCTTCATGTCCTACGAGGGACTGCGCTCTGACGCTCAAGACTCGGTGCCTCTGCTGACCAACAGCGGCATCTTTGCGCCGACGGCTTCGCAGCTTCCCATTTTGGGCGGGCTCGCCGCTAGGGGTGCAGCTATCGTGCCCTGCCTGGCAGAGCCGGCACCGGCGCCTCCGGGTACGTTCCTCAATCTTCCAGCCCAGACCTGCGCCTTCGCACTGCAGAGCATTCTCACAGTCAATCCCAATCCGGGACCGAACCCGTTTGTCTCTGCTGGACAGGCGGCCTCGAACGCGTTCATCGTCAACCAATTTGAACGCAACGGCGGTCTGTTTCCATTTCCTACGCGCCAGCACCAGGGACTGGCGAAGTTCGACCACCAATTGGGTCCCAACGACCAATTGGCCTTCCGCTTCAATGTTGCCCACCTCGATGAGAGCGATCCCGATGTGCAGGCCTTGACGGCGTTTAATCGCGGCACGTCAGTTCTGAATTGGGACGCAGCTCTGCAGACGCAATATATTCACCTGTTCAATACGCGCACACAAAACGAACTGCGAGCTCAGTGGAACGTGAATCAGTTCAACGTCACCACGAACGACCAGGGTGGCCCGGGGCTCGATGTGGAAGGCTTTGGATTTTTCGGTCGCGGCATTTTCCTGCCCAGCTTCACGCGCACCCGGCGCTACGAAATTGCCGACAACGTGAGCATGGTGCGCGGCTCGCACAACATGAAGATGGGTTTCTACGAGCTGATCCGCGGCAATAAGACGACCTCAGACACATTCTTCGCCGGGCGTTTTGAATTTCTCCAACTCCCGGGCGGGCTGCTCAGTCCATGTCTCCAGGCTCCAATCGCGTGCGGTCTGGCCGCGGCCACTCCTTCCGCTCCAATCAGCACGCTGCAGGCGTGGAGCCTCGGACTGCCGGCGTTCTACGAGCAGGGATTCGGCAATCCGACCTACGCCGACAATCGTCCATTCACCGCCGGATATTGGCAGGATTCATGGCAGGTTCGGCCGAATCTTACTTTGAACTACGGCCTGCGATATGAGATCGATTCCCAATATGGGCAACTCAATACCGATAAGGACAACTTCGCACCCCGGCTCTCGTTTGCCTGGGATCCATTTGGCCGACATCGAACCGTGGTTCGCGGCGGCTACGGAATCTTTTACTCGCCGGTCTATGCACAGATTCCGAATGTCGTGCAGACGCTGGGCAATATCAACGGTAATCGGCAGATCGCCAATACGCTGGTTTCCATTTTGGGCGTGCCGGGAAATGCGCAGCTGAACTCTGCGGCGATTTATCAGACTTTATTTGCGGAAGGGAAGATCCTTTGCGGAACGCCGGCTGCCGGAGCGAATGCGTGCATTACTCCTAATGACCTGAAGCAGTTTGGCGGATTCACGGTTGCCAACAGCGGTCCTCTACCGCCGGGAACTGTGCTGTTTGCCGGACAGAAGGATTATCAGAACCCCTATTCGCAGCAGGCGTCACTGGGAATCGAGCAGGAGTTCTCGCCAGGGTTCACCGTCTCCGCGAACTACATTTATGTACACACGCAGAGACTGCCCTGGGCGGTCGATGTCAACCTGTTGCCGGGCGCTCCGATCTCGACTGGAACTGGCGCGAATGGCTTGCCGACAAACGGTCTTCCTTTCCAGGATTGGGGAGCACCTGCGTGCGGCGCCAATCCGGGACTCTGCTTTGCCGATCCGACACACACAATTCTGCAAAACAACATTTACTCGTCGATCGCCTCGGCGTTGTACCAGGGCGGGATTCTGGAGGTGCAGAAGCGCTTCAGCAGCCATGTGACGCTGATTGGAAACTACACATATAGCCGCGCCGTCGATGACGCAACAGACTTCAACAGCGACTATGCGGCGTTCAACGAAGTGAATCTGCGCGCCGATCGCGGCCTTTCCGATTTCGATCAGCGCAATAAAATCGTCTTTGCCGGCGTGTTCACCAGTCCCTGGGAACGGTCGAACCTGCTCGGCGGCTTCGAACTCTCGCCGATTCTCAGCTACAACAGCGGGCATCCGTTTAACCTGCTGGCCGGAGCCGATATCAATGGAGACGGACACTTCACCAACGATCGTCCGCCGGGAGCGGGACGCAACACCGGCGTCGGCCCGGACTACGTGACGCTCGATCTGAGATTAGGCAAGGGCTTTAAATTCGGAGAAAGGGCGGCATTGCAGTTCACCGCGGAGGCATTCAACCTCGCCAATCGTACGAACTACTCCAGCGTGAACAACATCGTCGGCGCGAACTTTGCGCCGCCGTTCAACGTTCACGGCACGGCACAGCTTTCTCCCAGCCAGCCATTGGGATTCACATCGGCCTTTCCAAAACGGGAAATTCAACTGGGACTGCGGCTCACCTTCTGAGTAGAAGCAGGCAGCCCAAATTTTGAGGAGCATCTATGAAGCGATTGAGAATGGGCCTCGCGGGTTTAAGTCTCATAGCTATAACGGCGTTGTCTGCCGTGTCGGTGCACGCGCAAGTGGTGACTGGTGCATTAGGCGATGGTTCGACCTACCTGATTGAGGTTCCGCCGAACTGGAACAAGACGCTGTTTCTGTACAGCCACGGATATGTGGTGCCGGGA
>JAFAUE010000255.1 GCA_019243475.1 Acidobacteriota bacterium
CTCGTCGGCGCGCGGCGGGAGCTGCCGCTTTTTTGTGCGAGACAGCCAGGCAAGTTCGTAGTCGTTTGCCTGACGACAGTGCGGACAAGTGAGGGTATGCGAGCGCTTCTGCTCCCTCTCATCGAACATCTCGCGCTCTTCCATTGAATGTCTCCCCACGAGATTATTTCACACGACCTGTTGTAAGCAGCTGCGCTCACTCATTCCCTACCGGCAGCGGTTCTGACGTTTTCGAAAACGCCTCTGCTTGACCCCCCGGCCCCGCCGTCGTCGCCAACTTGTCCGTTGCGGCACGCATCCCTTTAATCAAGACCAAGGAGAGGAAACCTATGCCCATCGCCACGAAGCTGACGGAACTCGTCACCAAGCCGCTGCCGAAAATGATCACTCCAAAAACGCACGCCATCATCGATTGGGGAACAGCCGGCGCTTTCTTTGCATTCAGCGCGTTGCTTTGGAAGAAGAATAAGCGAGCGTCAATCGGCGCGATGATTTGTGGCGACCTCATCGGTACGCTCATCTTTCTCACTGACTGCCCTGGTGGCGTGGTGAAGAAGATCAGCTTCGAAACTCATGGAAAAGTCGATCCCGGCGTCTCCGCCCTTGTGGCCTCCATTCCCAATATGCTGGGCTTCTCCGACGAGAAGGAGAGCAAGCTGTTTCAGAGTATGGGGATTGGCTTAGCCGCAGTCCGCAGCCTGACGGCCTTCGACGAAGGATCCAGCAACGAGGAGACGCGCAGCAAGGCAGCCTAGACTTCCGAATTCCTCGGAGCGGTGGCGAAATCTGCCCGCAGATTTCGTCACCGCTCTGAATCCCGTCACTGCAAACTCCCTGATATTCGCTGTTTGCGGCCAAATCCTTTCCTTGCAGAGACTTGCGTTCCCAGGCGCGAAGGGTCTTGCCCCCTTAGCCCAGTTCTCCGCTAAAGCGATGGGTGTACTTCGCGAAGCCCTTGAGGCCACTCGGCGATACTCAAATTGTTCCACGTGGAACAATTCGGGCGCTCCAATCGGAGTCCTTCCGGGTGGGAAATGGGAAAGCGGGATTACCTAACCCCGCGCTGTCGCAGCCCCGTTCTGAGGCATTTGCTGGCCTCTCGAATCCCATGAAACACTGGAGCATCTACATAGCTGGACATCATGGGTAACAACTTCAAGACGTTGCTCCTGCTTACGGGCATGACCCTGTTTCTCATGTTTGCCGGGCAGGTGATCGGTCCAAGGCTGGGGACCACGCACGGGATGGCCATCGGGCTGGCACTCGCCGCTGTCGGCAACTTCATCAGCTACTTCTTTTCCGACAAGATCGCGCTTTCGATGTATGGCGCGCAGCAGGTTGGCCCGGACGCGCTCCCGCGGGTGTATCGCGTGGTCGAGCGGATGACGCAGCGCGTGGGGCTGCCGATGCCCAAGATTTACGTGATCCCGACCGAGTCGCCAAACGCTTTTGCCACAGGACGAAATCCGTCGCATGCCTCGGTTGCGGTAACTGAAGGCATTCTCAATCTGCTCGATGATGAAGAACTCGAAGGCGTCCTGGCACATGAACTTGGGCACGTGCGCAATCGGGACATCCTGATCAGTTCCGTGGCCGCGACGCTGGCGGGCGCAATTACATTTCTTGCCCGCTCCGCAATGTGGGCGGGAATGTTCGGCGGATATGGAGATCGTGATGATCGCGAACGCGGCGGCGGAGGCTTGGCCGCGCTGCTGATGATGATTCTCGCTCCCATCGCCGCGCTGTTGATTCAGATGGCCGTGTCGCGCTCCCGCGAGTACGAAGCGGACCACACCGGCGCAGCAACCACAGGCAATCCTTACGCATTGGCGCGGGCACTGCAGAAGCTCGATGCCTGGTCGAAGCAGCGGCCGATGATCGCTTCGCCGTCCACCGCTCACCTGTTCATCGTTCAACCGTTAGTCGGCGGCGATACCCTGGCCAATCTGTTTTCTACTCATCCGCCAATTCCGAAGCGAATTGAACGGCTGACTGGGCGACCACCGGAACTTCAATAGTTCAGTTCCGATCAAATTCTCCTCAATCCTGTTGTCACCGCTCATTTGCCGCACGCGCCGGGCGCCAGCTAGAATTTTTTCGGTTTCTGAGGAGTGCGCAACATGCCCTTGCCCGAGTTCAACCAGCTGTGCAATGAAGCCAAACGCGAAATCCAGGAAATTGACGTCAATGCGCTCAAAACCATGCAGCAGCGCGGCGACGATTTCGAACTTATCGACGTGCGCGAAGTGGACGAAGTGCAGCGCGGCACGATTCCCGGCGCCAAGCACGTCACGCGGGGCGTGCTCGAACGCGACATCGACCGGGTGACCATGGACAAGAACCGCAAAATCGTCCTCTATTGCGGCGGCGGAAACCGCTCCGCGCTGTCAGCCTGGATGCTCAAAAAGATGGGTTACAACAACGTGTATTCGCTGATTGGCGGCTGGTCAGCCTGGAAGGCCCAATAGCTTCTCGCTGCTGGCTTCTTGCTACTGGCACGAACAATAATGGAATTTTTTTCTCGTCAAGGCAGTGGCCGTCTAGCCGGCACCTCCCGGAGATATCGTGATCAACCTCAAAGGCAACAAAATTACCTGGCTCGGACATGCCACGTTCCATATCGAAACTCCATCGGGCAAGTCGATTCTGATCGACCCCTGGGTCATGAACAATCCTGCCTGTCCCGACAATAAAAAAAGCTTCAAGAAAATTGACCTGATGCTGTGCACGCATGGACACGGCGATCACATTGGCGATGCCGTAGAGCTGGCGAAGAAGCACGATCCGAAGATTGTTGGGGTGTATGAGCTCTGCCTATGGTTGCAGAAGAAGGGCGCAAAGCAGATTCAGCCGATGAACAAGGGGGGCTCACAAACGGTGGAAAGCGTGAGCATCACGATGGTCCACGCTGATCATTCATGCGGCATCGAGGACGGCGGACAGATCGTTTATGGCGGCGAGGCCTGCGGTTATGTGATTGAACTCGAAGGCGGGGTGAAGATTTATCACGCGGGCGATACCAACGTCTTCGGCGATATGCAGATCATTCGCGAGCTCTATTCGCCGGAACTTGCCATGCTCCCGATCGGCGACCTATTCACCATGTCACCGCGCGAGGCGGCTTATGCCTGCAAGCTCCTGCAGCCGAAGTTCGTCATTCCCATGCATTTCGATACATTTCCCGCTCTGACCGGACACCCGCCACAATTGCAGAAGTTAATCGAACCAAGCGGGATGAAGGTTTTGGCACTCGAACACGGACAGACGCTGAGTTAGGTGATTTAAGTTCGGGCTATGAAGGAGCGTTTCGCGTTCAATAGCATGGGAACCTTCTGCTGGATTCGGTGTCTTTTGGCAACAGGAGAGTGTGCGCGTCATGGGGCCGCTCGAATGTAGCTGCGGCTGGCTGCATCTAAGAACCTGAAGACGCAACTCTGCCCCGGCGAACGTCCCTTGCCATGTTCTAGGTGCGTTTCTATAATCAGCGTTTCTCCTATTGCTGCGATGGTCGATCGTGCGTTGTGCACCGCAGCAGGTGAATGCGCAAGATCAAGTTCGATCGAAACGCATCAGGGGGATCCGGTTTCGGCCGGCTTGCGGTTGCTTTCAAAATTTTTTGTGCCGAGTGACTGCCACCTGCGTACTCTGGCTGCACCGCTCGTGAAGGAGCTTCGAATGAAGAAGTTGCTCGTGATGTCTCTGCTGGCAATTGCTGTACCCCTCTTTGCCCAGGGCACACAATCCTCCCAACCCGCTGGTCAACAACCTGCAGGTCAACAAGCCACTGCCGGTCAACAGGCGGGAGCGCAACAACCCGCAGCCGGTCAACAGGCCGGGGCCCAACAACCCCAGCAGAAAACCATCAAGGACCCGGCTGAATACAACGCTTATATGAGCGCCATCAGCCAGAACGCTCCCGATGCCAAGGCGCAGGCTCTGGAAGCGTTTCTTCAGCAGTATCCCAATACGGTCGTAAAGGAAGAAACGCTGGAGCAGTTGATGGCCGCCTATCAGGCCGCCAACAATCCGGCCAAAATGACCGATGCCGCCAATCGCCTGCTGCAGGTGAATCCCAACAACATACGGGCTCTTGCGCTGCTGACTTATTCGTCGCGGGCGCAGGGAAACTTCCAGCAGGCTGCCAGCTTTGCCGAGCGTGGATTGCCAGCCGCGGAGACAATGCCCCGGCCGGCAGGAATGAACGATGCCGATTACACCAAGCTGCAAAATGGCGTAAAGGTGATCTTCAACGGCGCGATCTGCATGAATGGCCTTCAGCAAAAGGACTACGCCAATGCGCAAAAAGCGTGTCTCGCAGCGGTCTCAGTTCCAGAAGACGCCAACAATCTGCAGGACGTCTATCCGCTAGCGACCGCATATTTGCAGGCAAATCCGCCGGATTACCAAAATGGTTTGTTTTGGGCCGCGAAGGCGGTTGATCTTGCGCAGGCGAGCGGCAACGCGCAAGCCCAGACGCAGATCGACAAGTTTGCGCAGTACTACTACAAGAAATTTCACGGCAGCACCGACGGATGGGACCAGTACAAGCAGGCGGTAGCGCAGGCTAAGACCCCGCAGGAAGCGCCGCAGATTACTCCTGCTCCGCCACCGCCGACTCCCTGCGAGTTTGCCGACACCATCATGAAGCAAAATCCTGACGTCTCCCAGATGGCGTATGGCGATTGGCTCTTCATCCTCGGGTCCGGGAATCAGGCAGACGCTGACAAAGTGTGGGCATACCTGAATGGGAAGGGAATTCCTGTCAGCAGCGCCGCGCATCCTGCGAAGGTTGTCAGCGCGACGGCAGACGAGCTGCAGCTCGCGACCACCGACGACGACATTCAGGAGAACAAGGCTGATGTCACGCTGAAGTTGGCAAAACCGTTGGCGGCCGCAAAAGTCCCGCAGCCAGGAACGAACCTGACGGGTGAATGGGTGGGGAAAGCGACCAGCTACACTCCATTGCCGCCCGCTCAGGCTGCGAACCAGAATGGCACCGCTGCTACGCCGCAGCAGCCGCAGAATCAGCCGGCCGGCTGCTTGCCGAACGCAGGCGGAGGGGTAATGCTCACGCTTACTGAGGGCGAGCAGAAGGGAGCTACTCCGGTCCGGAAGCCTGCCCCGCGGCGTCCTGCGGCCAGAAGGCGGCCCTCGGGTCAGTAAGTAGATTGATTTATAAAGGCAGTCCGCGTTAGCGGACTGCCTTTTTCTTTGCGCCGATCGTGTTTTTCACACGCTGCTCCTCACCTATGCGTTCGCCCGCGCCCCGAAAGCGCAAACTAGCTGGAAACTATAATTTTCCTGCTGCAATCCAACTAAAGTGATGCAAAAACTCGTTGCGCTTACTCCTGCCGCACACGACCCGTCAACTCTTCCACCCAGTTCACATCATCCATCGAAACACAAGCGATTCCCAAAAGCGGAAGAACTTGAGCGGGCGCTGACTTCCGTCATCAAGGGCGAGGTGCGCTTTTCCCAGGGTGACCGGGCACTGTATGCGACAGATGGCTCGAATTATCGCCAAGTCCCCATCGGAGTAGTGCTGCCGCGCGACACAGAGGATGCCATCGCGGCAATGCGTCTCTGCCGCATGTTCGACGCGCCCATCCTCTCCCGCGGTGGCGGTACCAGCCTTTGCGGACAATGCTGCAACTTCGCTGTGATTCTGGATTTCTCGAAGTACTGCAATCAGATCCTGGAACTGAACCCGAAAGAAAAGTACGCGCGCGTCCAGCCGGGTATCGTGCTGGACACCTTGCGCAAGGAAGCCGAGAAGCACACGCTTACATTCGGCCCCGACCCGGCTACACATAATCACTGCACGCTGGGAGGAATGATCGGCAACAACTCGTGCGGCGTCCATGCGTTGATGGCGGGCAAAACCGTCGACAACGTCATTGAGCTGGAAGTGCTTACCTATGATGGCCTGCATTTGAAGGTTGGCGAGACCAGCGCAGCGGAGCTGGAGAAGATCATTCGGGAGGGCGGCCGTCGGGGCGAGATCTACCGCCGCATGCGCGACCTGCGCGATAAGTATGCGAAGCTCATCCGCGAGCGCTATCCCAAAATTCCCAGACGCGTCTCCGGCTTCAACCTCGACGATCTCCTGCCGGAAAACAACTTCAACGTTGCGCGCGCGCTTGTGGGCACGGAGGGAACATGCGTGATGGTGCTCGAAGCCAAGCTTCGGCTGGTCTATTCCCCGCCGTCGCGATCGCTCGTGGTGCTTGGCTATGAGGATGTCTACACGGCCGGCGATCAGGTTCCTGAAGTCTTAACGTTCAAGCCCATCGGACTCGAAGGTATCGACGACCGCCTGGTCGATTACATGAATCGCAAGGGCCTAAACACCAAAGATCTGCCTTTGTTGCCGGAGGGCAAGGGATTCCTGCTGGTGGAATTTGGCGGCGAAAACAAAGTGGAGGCCGACGCCAAGGCTCGGGCCATGATGACGCGCCTCGCCCTGCAGGCCAAGCCTCCCAAAATGAAACTCTACGACGATCCCAAGCAGGAGAAGCTTGTTTGGGAGGTGCGTGAATCCGGGCTTGGCGCAACCGCATTCGTTCCCGGTGAGCCGGTCACGTGGGAAGGCTGGGAGGACTCCGCAGTTCCGCCGGAGAAGGTCGGTGACTACCTTCGCGATCTGCGCAAGCTGTTTGAGAAGCACGGTTACGGCTGTTCGCTCTACGGCCATTTCGGGCAAGGCTGCATTCACACCCGCATCGACTTCGATTTCCGGACGGTGGAAGGCATTCGCAATTATCGTGCCTTCATCGAAGAGGCGACTGACCTGGTGGTGAGCTACGGCGGCTCCATTTCAGGAGAGCACGGGGACGGACAATCGAAGGCCGAGATGTTGCCCAGGATGTTTGGTCCCGAATTGGTACAGGCTTTTGGCGAGTTCAAGGCAATTTGGGATCCGCACGATTGTATGAATCCCGGCAAAGTCGTCAATCCGTTCCCCATCGATGAGAACCTGCGCCTGGGGGCTGATTTCAAACCCTGGGAGCCGAAAACGCATTTTCGCTTTCCCGAAGACCAGGGTCATTTCTGGCACGCGACCATGCGCTGCGTTGGGGTAGGGAAATGCCGACGCAAAGAAGAAGGCGTCATGTGTCCGAGTTATATGGTGACCCTCGAAGAGAAGCACTCGACACGTGGGCGGGCTCATATGCTCTTCGAGATGCTGCAGGGCGAGGAACTCAAAGAGGGATGGCAGGACGAGGGAGTGAAAGAAGCGCTCGATCTCTGCCTGAGCTGTAAGGGCTGCAAAGGCGAGTGTCCTGTGAACGTGGACATGGCCACATACAAAGCCGAGTTCATGTCGCATTACTACGAGAAGCATCCCCGGCCGCTCAACGCATTGGCTTTCGGCCATATCGATCGCTGGGCGGAACTTGCGTCGGTGGCCCCTGAAATCGCCAATTTCTTCAGCCAGACTCCTGGCTTCAGCGACCTCATGAAGTCGGTTCTCGACGTCCCTACACAACGGCAAATTCCCGCTTTTGCTCCGCAAACATTCCGGGAATGGTTCAATCGCCGCAAGCAGGACCGCTCGCCAGGACCGCAGGTAATTCTCTGGCCCGATACCTTCAACAATCACTTCCACCCACACACCGCTCGGGCCGCGGTGGAGGTGCTGGAGCACATGGGATGGCGGGTGCGCATTCCGCGCGAGAAACTCTGCTGCGGCCGGCCGTTATACGACTTCGGCATGCTCCACGAAGCAAAGCGCTATCTCAAGCGCATTTTGGATTCGCTCGGACGCGACATTGAAGCCGGCTATCCCATTCTGGTACTCGAGCCGAGCTGCGCCTCAGTGTTCAAGGAAGAGCTGAAAAATCTTTTGCCCGACGAGCCGCTCACGGAGAAGCTGTCAGGACAGACCATGCTGTTGAGCGAGTTCCTGCAGAAGAAAGCCACGGAATTCGAATTTCCTCAGGTGAAGCGCAAAGCGCTTATCCAGGCGCATTGCCATCACAAATCGATCTTCAAGACCGACGCTGAAGAGCAGGTGTTCAAACGTCTGGGAATCGAGGCCAAGGTGCTGGATTCGGGTTGCTGCGGCATGGCAGGCCCGTTTGGCTTTGAGGCCTCGAAATACGAAGTCTCGCAGGCGTGCGGCGAACGCGTGCTCTTGCCCGCCGTGCGCAAGGCGGCGGAAGACGAGATCATCGTGGCAGACGGCTTCAGTTGCCGCGAGCAGATTCGCCAGAACACGAATCGTTACAGCCTCCATCTCGCCGATGTCATCAAGATGGCCCTCGACAACCAGCTGCCGAAGTCGGGCAAGCCCGAGAAGCCGGTCGTCAAGAAGATCGAATCCGAAGCCGCGCGGGGTAAGGTCAAGACTGGTGCGGCGTTAGGTCTTATCCTCGGCGGAGCTACGTTCGCGATGATGGTTCTTTCGGGCAAGAACCGCAAGAGTAAGGGGCCCAAAGTCCTGGAGATGCCGCCCCGAGGCGAGAGCAATCAGTAGGCGCATTGTCAGCTCGGCAGCTTTTCAGTCCGTGCCTGCCGCCACACTTCGTCCCTGGCTGAAGCTTGTCTTTAACGCCTCAATCTGCTTCATGTGGTGACGCGTGTGCAGGAGATGGAATTTGCGCCATCCCGATATGGGAATCGGTCCAAGTAC
>JAFAUE010000476.1 GCA_019243475.1 Acidobacteriota bacterium
CCTGCACGATGAAGGTGATAACAAAAATTGCGAGAACGACCGTCGAACAGAGCCACTGAATTCCGCTAAGCCAGTCGCCGGCTTCCGTCGGACGCTTCGTTGTTACATAGGCCGGAAATCGTGGCGCGTTGAATGGACCGCTAACAAGAGTCGCCTCCGACTGCGTTCCGCTCGCAGAGGTCAAATCAGGTTGCGCGTCCTGACTCTCCGGATTTGCGACTTCAAGCCGCTCGCCCGTTCCTTCGTCAGACAGATTTAGATCTTCATCGTTCATTCATCCTCAGCCTGAGACTCACGATTGCTGAGCCTGGACTGGCTCATGTGCGCGCAGATGTTCAAGCGCCAACCGAGCTGCCTGCTGTTCCGCTTTCTTTTTCGTAGAGTCCTGTCCTTCAGCGACATACAACGGGTCCGGCGCGCCCTGTTCCTGAATACGGACTTCCATCGTGAACAGTTTCCGGTGATCGGGCCCCGTTTCGCTCACTACTGAATAAGAAGGTTGGCAGAAACCCTTGGCCTGCACCCACTCCTGCAGCGCAGACTTGTAATCCTTAAAGTGATCCTCGAGATCCTGGCCGGTTTCCAGCCGCTCAACTTCAGCTTCCAGAATGCGATTGATAATCACCTTGCGCGCCGATTCCATGCCGCCATCGAGATAGACCGCAGCGATAAGCGCCTCGAGAGCGTCGGCCAATAACGCCGGCTTGGCCCGTCCGCCGCTCCGTTCTTCGCCGCGTCCGAGCAGTAGAAACCGTCCAAGTTGCAAACCTCGCGCTATTTTGACCAGATGTCGAGCGCTCACCAGATGCGCTCTCATCTTTGATAGACGTCCTTCGCGATAATCCGGGAAGCGCTGGAACAGCAATTCGCTGGTCACGAGTCCGAGCACGGCGTCGCCCAGGAACTCGAACTGCTCGTTGTCTGCGCTTGGCGGACGTTCGCCCGCGCCATCTTCTCCATTTTCCGAAGCGGTCTTGGTCTCGAGTTCGTGGGCCAGCGAACTGTGCGTGAGTGCCTGGCGCAGTAGTTCAGGATTGGAGAAGCGATATTCCAGCGCCGATTCCAGCTCGGAAAAGTCTTCGTATTTCGTCGGCGAATGCGTAGATCAGGCCCTGCTCTAGTGCGGAGTTGATGTCGGATTTTGCGGACTGGTTGGCGCGCTCGCGCCCGTAAGCTTGCTCAGCCGATCGACTTCCTGTTTGGCCAGCATCGCAACCGGAGAGTTCGCCGGAGAACTCTCAACCGCCTTGTTCGCCGAAGCCAGCGCGGCGGGATATTGTTTCTGATGATCCTGCGCCAATGCCAGACGCAGATAGGTAAGCGGCTCTATCTGTCCAGGCGAACTTAAGTCGATGGATTTCTGGAATTCCTGCGCGGCCGCCGCGTCATTCTGACGATTCAGATCGACCATCCCGATCGCGGAGTGCGCCATCGACTCCAGCGTCTTCTCCGCAGACTCAATCTGCTCGGACGTTGCATTGGCCGGCACCATCAGATCGGTTTTCGTTGTGTCGAGAGCGCGCTGGGCATACTTGAGCGCTTCGTCGTAGCGTTCTTCGCGGTCCAAATCGCCTTCACGCGTGCGCTCGGCCAGGACCGTAGCCGTCATTACCAGCGCCACTGGATCGTTCGGCTCATAGGTAAGGACCTTGCGACCCATTTCCAGAGTCTTCTCCGAGTCGTTCTGCTGCTGATACCGGCGCATGATGTTCGAGTACAGCAATCCGCGCAGATCGCTTTGCGGATACTTCGCGGCGAAGTCGTCGGCCGCCTTTTCCTCGGCGGCAAGATCAGTGTTGCTGGCCGCTGCGTTGTAGGCAGCGTACTCGTCTGCAGTTTTAGCCGCCGGTGGAATCTTGTGCGGAGGAAGAGCGGGAGCCGCTGGCGCGGTCGGGGCTGCCTGGGCTGCGCCAGTCTGCGGAGCTGCGCCGGTCTGACTCGGCGTGCCTCCCGTGCTCAATCCGCTGGGCGGAGCAGGACGCTGTCCGGAAGGCTGCGTGGTCTGCTGCGTTGTCTGCGACTGCGGCGTCTGCGACTGCGGAGCCGTCCCGCTTTGCGCGCCAGTGCCGCTCTGAGCGAACGACGCCGTGCACCAGAACATCGCGGCCATCGCCGCCAGGAGCGAACTTGTCCGGGGGAAGGAGAGGGATCGCTTCATCATGCGCTATACACAATATCTTAATTCCAGCGTTCACAGACACACAGGAGACCGGGTGCCCCGCCCGGGTTTTGACGTCCGGCTTTTGCGCAACAGGAACCCCTACGTTACCCCGGTTGTGCCGGTAACCCGCTAAAGCCCCGAATTCCCTGGGCAGGGAATTCTGCAGGGAATTATTTCCCGTAAAATTTTCGATAACGCCTCCGTTACAGCTTTCTGCCCAATTTTCGCGATTTCTGCGCGACGGCAGGGAACGAGCAGGGAATTTGCAGGGAATATTTTCCGACAGGACCCTCACTGAGGATGTGTCCCGCACCGGATAAAGGTTCCCGAGATAGCCCGGGCTGCTGACGCTTTTTGCAGAAAAATGAGCACACCGTCGCACTAATCGGGGAACCGGTCGTGGCGTCTTAAGCGTACTGAGAGCCGTGGCTGGTTGGGCCATTTCAACCAGCTTGCCGGCTGGACTGGCTGGACTGTCCCGCGGAAGTCTGCCAGTGTATCCAGACACCCGTCAGCGCCGCCCGCAGGGATTAGGGACTAAGGACCAAGGAATGTCCGCTTCGCCATTATTAATCGTTCACATTTGTGGTGGAACGCTCGCGCTGTTCGCCGGGACTGCCGCCATGACGTTCCGCAAAGGTTCCTACTGGCACCGCCAGGCGGGGAGCGTCTTTGTCGGCGCAATGCTCGTCATGTCCCTGGCCGCAGCCTACATGGCAGCGCTCAAACACGACCCCGCCAACCTTAGCGGCGGGATCCTGACGTTCTACCTGATTCTCACCGGCTGGATCACTGCTCGCCGCAGAGGCGGAAAAACCAGCAAGTACGACCTCGCTCTTCTCCTGATTCCGCTGGCGCTCGGCAGCTTCACCATATTTAACGGGATGGCAAAGTTGCGGACTCCCGGTCCGCCCCCGGATGGCGTGCCCGCCGAGATGAATTTCTTCATGGGGGCGGTGATGCTTCTGGCCTGCGCCGGCGATATCCGCATGCTGGTTCGCGGCGGCATCTTCGGCTCACAGCGTCTCGCACGACATCTGTGGCGCATGTGCTTCGGGTTCTTCATCGCCACCGGGTCGTTTTTCCTGGGCCCGGCGAATCGTCCGGTGAGGTTCCTCTCGACCCTCGGCTTGCGTCAGCCGGTATGGCGCACCGTGTTGCAGCTGGACGTGCGCCTTGTACTGGCAGTCCTGCCGCTCCTGCTGCTGATTTTCTGGATCCTGCGCGTCAAGTTCTCGAAGGCCTACCGGAAACCATCAGTCCCAAATCAGGAAATCTACGCCTACAAGCTCGACGTGAGCGCAGCCAAGCCAGGCAGATAATCAGGAGGCTTTCGGCTTTGGCCGAAGGCAGGAGACCGGGCGTCCTCGCCCGGGTGTTGATCTTGATTTTGCAGGAGACGCAGATAAGAAATTCAAAACCCGGCCGGGGCGGCCGGTCTCCTTAGCCCGACTGAAAGTCGTGCCCCTTCCCACTTATCCTGACGCCGCTTCGGTTTTTACGTCGATGTAGAAGACATGGTCATTGTCGCAGCGATACGACATCCGGTTCGGCGGATTTTGCTGCTCGGAGCTGTAACGCAGCTGACTGGAGCGAAGCGCTGTACTCCCGCAAACGGGACACTGTTCGGGATTAATGATGGTAGAGGACAAATGGCCTTCGGGCCCTGCTGGAACCAAACTGCAGGGATGATTCTATGCCCGTCCAGACGGCCATAGGACGCCAAAGTATGCCCGCTCTGAATTGGTCACCAGCCCATCGCGACGAAACGCACGACGGTGTGTCGATCCCTGAGGAAAAACTTAGTCGAAAAGCCGCAGCCGGAATCGGAGTATATTCCCGGGGATGAATACGGTTACCACCGCCTCCATGCCCGAAGTAAGAGTCCTGGATCGGGCGCCGCAGACGCGCGTTGCGTCGATCGACCTGATTCGCGGCGCGGTCATGATTCTCATGGCGATCGACCACGTCCGCGTCTTCTCCGGCGTACCCGCCGGCGGACCGGCGCCGGGCGTCTTCTTCACCCGGTGGGTGACGCATTTTTGTGCGCCGGCATTCATCTTCCTCGCGGGCACGAGCGCATTTCTCTACGCGCGCCGCCACAGCGACCTGTCGCGATTCCTGCTGACTCGCGGCCTGTGGCTGGTGCTGCTGGAGTTCACCGTCCTGCGGCTGGCGTGGACCTTTAATTTCGATTTTCGCCACTACGCCATGGCCGGAGTGATCTGGGTGATCGGCGCCTCGATGATCGTGATGGCCGGCGCGGTGAAGCTGCCGATCAACGTGCTGGCGACGCTCGGCCTGCTGATTGTCTGCGGACACAATCTGCTGGACTCGCGCCTGCAGTCGATGGCCGAGCACGTGAATGAGCATTCGCTCTCAGGATTGTGGAAGCTGCTCTACATCGGCTTCTACGCCGGCCCGATCAGCATCGGCGAGTTGAATTTGTTTGTGCTGTACTCACTGATTCCGTGGGTGGGCGTGATGGCTGCGGGATACGCCTTTGGCAGAGTCTTCACGCTGGCGGAAGCGCGCCGCAGAAGGCTGTGCGTAATAATCGGACTCTCCGCGATCGCGCTGTTCCTCGTGCTGCGCGGATTCAATCTGTACGGCGATCCGTTCCACTGGCACAGCAGTCCGCGATTCCCCGCGATACTTGCATTTCTCAACACAACCAAATATCCCGCGTCGCTCTGCTTCCTGCTGATGACGCTCGGCCCGATGATCGCGTTGGTCCCGCTGCTGGAGCGAAGTACAGGCGCGGCGGCGCGAGTGATCAGCGTCTTCGGACGAGTGCCGTTCTTCTACTACGTCCTGCACATTCCGCTGGTGCACGCGCTGGCGCTGGTAGTCTCAAAAATCCGCCTCGGATACGTGAACGCGTGGCTGTTCACCAACCATCCCATGGGCAATCCCCGCCCGCCCGCCGGCTACACCTGGACGTTGTGGCAGCTGTACCTGGTATGGGCAGTCGCCATCGTGATCCTGTACTTCCCCTGCCGCTGGTTCGCCGAACTCAAAGCGCGAAGAAAAGATTGGTGGCTGAGTTATCTGTGAGGCCGGTTCACTTCAGAAACTCTGACGCAAAAAAGAAGGAGCCGCTTTTCTGCCCCGGCGTTCTTGTCAGGACGATTTCAACGATTTCCACAATTGACACTTCTCAATTGTTCGATATCCTGCGAACTTCGCTTTAACTATCAATCGCGCATATCCCATGTATTCATCTCGTCCCGCCAGAGCAATTGCCCCACTCCCGTTACTTTTGGTTTTTACTCGTATCGACTGCTGGCCGCAAGCTACTAACTTCGGCAGTAAGAACTCGGTTCCGGTCCCAGGTGGCGGCCATGACTATCTTCATTCCCTAAACGAGACTGTTGACCCGGCCACGGGCGCCGTCAACGTCCGCATCGCGATCCCAACACCAGAAGGCCGGCAATTGACGTTTCCACTTGTCATTCAGTACAACTCAAACGGACTCTTCAGTGTGACAGGCACTCCAGGTGCGTTGAATATCGCTGCGCCATTCGGGCCCGGCGCCTACTCAAGCAGTGGAGGCTGGGAATATAACCTGCCTCAGCTGACATATTCCAGTCTGAGCACGACTATTCCGGATACAGCAGATGGTTCGCCGCACACGTGCAATTACAACGCCAACTATCTTTTGTCAGATTTATCCGGGAGCAGTCATCCACTGCACATGGCTGTGCCTGTGCCATCGGGCGATCCGGCCTGCGATGTTCAGTTCGGTCCCTCAATCGCCTCGGGAGGCGATGATTTTGTCCAGGCATATGCGAATGGACTTAGTGATTTTCGCGTGGCCGACGCCGACGGAACTGTCTACAAGTTCAGCTCAAGTTCGGTGCCCGACTACATCGAAGACCGAAACGGGAACAAACTTCTCGTCACGCTCAACTCGTCAGGCGCTACGGTCACCGACAGCGCCGGGCGCATGGTGCTATCGACCGGTACAAACAGCAATTATTTGTTCAATTCAATGAATGTTTCCGGCCTGGCTCCGATTACGATCCAGTGGGAGACAGTTTCAGGCGGCTTTTGCCTTCAATCGGAAGGACAGAGCGGTTTGTGCGCTGCGTCCGGTGTTATGTCGGCAATTCAATCGATAACGTTGCCGAACCAAACGCAGTATTCCTTTCAATATGATCCCACAACGGGACTCCTGAGCCAGATCACCTATCCGAGCGGAGGCTGGGTTAAGTACCAATGGGGCACAAATCCCATGGGCGAGGTTACGACTGTCCCTGCGCTCAATACCGGCGACCCGATGTCTTATCGACATGACTGGCCCGCGATT
This sequence comes from Acidobacteriota bacterium, assembly GCA_019243475.1. GTDB lineage: Bacteria > Acidobacteriota > Terriglobia > Terriglobales > Acidobacteriaceae > Gp1-AA112. The sequence continues at coordinate 6,474 of JAFAUE010000476.1, forward strand.
GTTCAGCGCTCCGTCAGTTTTGACGGCACAAATATTGCGTTGCAGCAGAACTTCGAATACTCGACGGGAGGTTGGGTGTATTCCCAGTACACCAAGGCGTGGACAAGCAAGCAAACGACCGTCACTTCT
>JAFAUE010000044.1 GCA_019243475.1 Acidobacteriota bacterium
GAGTCCGCCTTTGAAATCAATTGCCCCACGCCCGTAGACATATCCGTCACGAATCATCCCCGCAAAGGGATCGACGGTCCATTTCTCTCGCTCTACACCCACCACGTCCGCATGGGCCGCAATGAGTACCGGCCGCTTAGTTCCGTCCCCTTTGAGGCGAGCTATGAAGTGAGATTTCCCGGGCGCGGGAGTGGGAACAATTTGAATTTCAAACCCCAGGGGACGCAGCCGGGAGGCCAGGAACTCCGCAATCTTGTTTTCGTTCCCCGGAGGATTGCTGGTATCGATACGGATTAGTTCGGAAAGTAAGTCGGCGGTGGAGTGTTGGTGATCCTGACTTGCGAGCGTGTCAGGGGAAACAGCAACGCAAAGAAGAACAACGAATCTCAGCAACGGCTGAGCGCGAGCAAAGCGGCATTCCATGGCTGTTCTCATAAACCAGATCAAATGACAGAGGTCGATCGATTGTGAACTTGCGGCTGCAGCGGCCAAGATTTTAGGGCTCTGGCGCGCAAGAAAAACGCTGCCAAACCCAGTACCAAAAGGACGAGCGCGCTACCTACATACTCGCGCTGATCGGGAGTTGCAGCCACGTAGATCCAGCCAACTAGGGCGATGAGCGCAGGCACGGGAAAAAGCCACATCGTGTATGGACGTGGAATGTCTTTTCGGTAGCGACGAATGGCGAATAGCGCAAAAATCTGCGGAATGAACTGAAAGATGATCTGCGTGATCATTAAAGCGGACAGCAGCCGCTCCAACGACAGCCAGCACAACGGCATGGCCAATACGCTGATCGCGACCAAAGCGACGGTAGGGAAATGGCCGGTCGGATGAACTCGACCGAATATCTGAAAGAAATTTCCTTCGGCTCCGGCAGCATACAGAATTCTTGAGTAGCCCAGAGTCATTGTGAAAATTCCGCCCAGAGTCGCCGCCAGGATAAGTATTGTCATCAGTGCCGCTGCTCTTGATCCATACAATTTCCCGATGAACTCGGAAACCACGGCATGTGAGACTGCGGCATCTCTCCACGAAATCGTGCCGATAATGACTACACTCATGAGCAGGTAAAGCACGGCTACGAGCAGCACCGATAAAACAATGGCACGCGGGATGTTTCGTGCTGGGTTCTTAACCTCAGCGCCGAGATAGGTGATGTTGTTGTAGCCGCCGTAGTTATACATGGCAATGAGGGTGGCGCTGGCGAGGCCGTAAAAGAATGCTTTCGAGAGATGAAATGCATCGGCCGGAAAATCGAATGCCATAGGGCGATTGAAGTGAATAAGACCGGCGCCGATCACCCAGAACATCGCAGCGAAGACAATGGCCAGCATGATGACAGATAGACGTCCGACGGTCTTGATTGGCCGATAAAGTAGAAAAGCAGTCAGCAGACTGACGGATGCGGCCAGGGCACCGACGGCCATGTGTGTGAGATTGGGAAAGAAGAAGTGGGAGTATTCGACGAATCCGACGCAGGCGGCCGAAATCGAGAGCGGGGCGGCAAAGATTGTCTCCCAGAGGAAGAGAAAGGAAATCAATCGACCCCAGGTATGCGGACCGAAAGCTTCGCGGAAGTAGATGTACGCGCCGCCGGCGCCAGGCATTGCCGCACCTAACTCTGCATACACCATGCCATCGCAAATGGAGAATATTGCGCCCAGGAACCAGCCAAGAACGGCTTGCGGTCCACCCATGGCCGAGAGAATTACGCCGATGGTGATAAACGGACCGATGCCGATCATCTCCAGCATGTTCACCGCGGTGGATTGCGTGAGTCCCATGCCCCGGACTAAGTTCTGTGAGTCGCGCGCTATCTCATCGGGAAGATGCGGTGTAGAGTTGTCGGCCAATGAAAGATCCTGGATTTTGAAACACGAGCGGTGAGCGCACTATAGCATGCAGACCAAACCACGCATTGAGCGAGGAGTATAGAGTTCGTCTTGGGTCAGGGATGCAAATTGCTTCTTCTTTCTTGTGTGCTGCTGTATGCGGCAACTGGGATCTTTGGGTTGCATCTGGTGCAGCCTTCGCCCCGACAAAAGCAGCCAACTTCCACCTTCGCACATGCCAGGGCCGCGCTGGTTTCGGGTAATCCGGAAGAAGCTATCCGACTCTTGTCGTCTCACGTTCGAAATCATCCTCAAGATCTCGCGGCGCGTTTACTTCTGGGCCAGGCTTACCTAGCTACAGGCCAGGACGGCCAAGCAGAGGAGCAATACGAAAACATTCTGCACGCTTCACCAGAAAACTATTCGGCTTTGGCGGGGCTGGGTGAGATATACGAACGTGCGGGCGATTCGACCAGGGCCGAACCACTCCTGGCTCGCGCCGCTGAGCGGAGTCAAGGTGATGCGCACATTCGAACTGCATGGGCCGCTGTTCTCGCCCGGCAGCATCGCTACGCGGACGCATCTCGCGCGTTGAACGGCGTTTCCGCCCCAACCTCAGTCGATGAAGGGATCGCTTTTTATCGCCTCAAAGCCGCCGTTTCTTTGGGATTGGGCAAACCTGATCCTGCAGC
>JAFAUE010000066.1 GCA_019243475.1 Acidobacteriota bacterium
TACAAGAGCTACTTGACTGTCGTGGGTGTAGTCGCAGGCGTGCGGCAGCAGAACCTGGAGGAGCCGCCAATCTCTGAAATCTATGTTCCGTACAAGCAACATCCAGGCCGTGCCAGCGACATGTATCTGATCTTCGCCGACAGCGGAGGCGGAGCGGCGACACTGCGCGCTGAGTCACAACATCTCAATCCGGAAGTACCCCTGGAGCTTAAGTCGCTGACAGACGTCGTCGGCGAGTCTTTCGCGCCATCGCGCTTCCGCAGCGGCCTGCTGGCATCATTCGCCGGATTGGCGTTGCTGCTTGCCTTGGCTGGACTGTACGGCGTTATGTCTTATTCGGTCGCGCAGCGCCGCAGCGAGATCGGTGTGCGTATGGCATTAGGAGCGAGGCCGGCGGAGGTTGTGCGCCTCATCCTCGGGCAAGGGCTCTGGCTAGTGGTACCTGGAGTAGTACTGGGAGCTATTCTGGCCTTCGCCTCGGGCCGGCTGTTCAGCAGCCTGGTTTATGGAGTAAAGACAACCGATCCGATTACCTTTTTGGGAATTGCCGTCATGCTGGTGATTGTGGCATTACTGGCCATGTATATTCCCGCGAGGAGAGCGGCAGGCATCGATCCCATGGTGGCCTTACGTAGCGAATAACCCCGCTGCTTTGCCTACTCGGCGTAGGAGGCTTTCCTTTTCTCGACTCTGGTGTTGCAGCTAGCGAAAACGAAGAGCAGGGCCTCGCGGCCCTGCTTTCGAATGGCAACATCTTTCTGTCGCGGCCTTACGCTGCTTGAGTTGTTCGTTTAGAACAACCGGAAGGCTACTTCTACATCTACGAGCACCGCAACCGGCTTTCCGTCCTTCATTGCCGGCTCAAAACGCCACTGCCGGACTGCTTCCAGGGCCTTCTCGTCCAATCCCATCCCTAGTGTGCGAGCCACTTTGATGTTGCGCGGTTTGCCGTCGGCGCCCACCACTAGGCTGAGGACTATTGTGCCCTGATACTTCGCCTGCCGCGCTTCCGGCGAGTACTCCGGATCGGGTTTATAGATTGCGCGGGGTGCGCTAACTCCACCTACTCCTGGCCGAAACAATCCTCCACCATATCCGCCACCAATACCCGAGCCGACGCCGTTGCCAAATCCGACTCCAACCCCTCCCCCGGCACCGCTGCCAATGCTCGCGCCGGAACCGATCCCGTTCGACGGGGGGCCCGCGATGTTCGTGGTTGGATCTCCCAAATTGGGAAGATTGCTTGAAAGCCTCACTTGCGGTGGCATCACAACGATCGGTTCCACCGCCAGTTTCGGAGCTTCGTTGCGCACGATAACTTCCGGCGGCGTGATTTGCTCCATCGCCGCTTTAGGCAGGCGTCCTTCAGGCGCGAGGGTTTTGTCGCGATCGCCCCCGCCCCCGCCGCCATGCATTGCAGTCGCCGCAGGAGTTACCGGAATATAGGTGCCGATATCCGGTGGGACCAGCTGAACGGACTGTCGCACGTCGGCGCGATGGCTTGCCATCCATAGTCCGGACATCAATACCAGCGCCAGGGCAATGGCATGCGCCGCGACCGAAAGAGCGAAGTTCGATCTGCGCGTGGCATACGTTCCGTAGCCTTGCCCGAGGAGCGTTGGAAGAATCTGCTCATCGCGGGACTTTATCCGCGACGTCTTTGGAATCATGCGCAAAGGCAGCGGCGACGAGTTCATGCTCGAAGTCGCGAACGCACCTTGCGTGAGTTCATATTTAAGCTGCGAACGGAAATCCGGGCGCGGCATCGTGCGTAACTCGGCGGCAACTCCCAAAAGTTGCGCGACTGTGGCGTCCACATGCGGAATCGCCACGTCGTTGCCGGAAAGAAGAACGTCAATGGCGGAATCAAGCTGTTCTATAACTGCGGTGCTAGACATATTTGCTCCTCATCTGTTTGCGCAGAGTTTCGAGCGCGCGAAATTGAAGCTGTTTCACTGCGCCTTCACTGCGGCCAAGTTCCTGGGCGATCTCGCGTATGCTGCGCTGGTCGACGAAGCGACGCACGATCACCTTGCGCTGATCTTCAGGGAGACCATCAACAAGCTGAAACAACATCGCTCGCTGCTCGACGGCAGCGTCAATGCCGGCCAGCTCCAGCTCGTCCGTGGGAATCTCCTGGACTTTACCGAGCTTTTCCCAATGGTCTGCCAGCATCTTTGCAGCAATGCCCAGCAGCCACGCCGAGAACGGCAGGCCTCGCCACTCGAAGCGCTGAATGCCGGCCAGCGCGCGATGGAAGACCTCGGCAGTTAAATCCTCAGCTTCCTGGCGATCGCGAATGCGGTATGCGATGAACGCATACACGCGCTCGAAGTTGTTCTCGTAAAGTTCGGCGAAGCGCAAAGGATCGCGCTGTGCCGCCTCGATGAGCATCCGCTCGTCGGTTTCGTACTCAAGAGCCCTCACTCAAGTTCTCCCTGGGGAACCAGTGCTTTCATTGAGGTAATCGGGAGTGGAGGCATGAAAGTTACGGAGCAAAGCAGAATTTTCGATTTGTGATTTCGCGATTTGAAAGCGCCAGATCTTCAATCATGAAATCCCGAAATCGCAAGATGTTTCAGCTCAGCAGCTTAGAAGCTGAGTAGCTCACCAAAGTTCCCTTGGTAGGATAGAAAGATGAACCTGACGATCTATACCGCCTTCTGGTGCCGCGACTGCCGGGAGGCCAAGAATTTCCTCAAGAAGCACAACATTCCGTTCCATGAAGTCGATATCGAAACCACTCCAGGCGCCGCGGATGAGCTGGTAAAGAACGTCGGAAAGCGCGCCATTCCCCAGTTCGTGCTCGACGGAAAATGGGTCCAGCCCTATCGCCCCGGCAAGGGGTTTCTCTATAAAGAAATGAGCGAATTGTTGGGAGTGCAGGAAGGCTAAAATTCCCTGCTGCAGGGAATTTCTGAGGGAATTTTTGCATTTCAATGCGCCAGTTTTGCGAAAAGCGCCGGAATCTGCGCTTTTTTGCTCTGAAAACAGGGAATGGCTCAGGGAATCGCGGGAATTTGTGTCTAAGCCATTCTGCTGCAAGCACTTGCACCTCAATTCGAGCACTTACAGCCGACGGTCTCAGGGAAAACGCAGGGAATCTTGGAGATGACTGAGGAACCTCCGCCGCGCTGCCAGCAGGTTGCTGCCAACATTGCCAAGATCCGAGACCGGATAACCGCCGCCGCCGCCCGGGCGGGACGTAGTTCTTCTGACATCACGCTCATGGCGGTAACTAAGACCCAGCCAGCCGATCAGATCTTAGAGGCTTATCGGGCAGGAATCCGCTCTTTTGGCGAGAACCGCGTGCAGGAGTTCCAGACAAAGTGTGCGGACCTGGAGCACCTCCAGGACGCCAGTTTCACGCTCATCGGCCAGCTGCAATCCAACAAAGTCAACCGAGCCATTGAACTGTTCTCGGCCATTCATTCAGCCGATTCGCTGCGTCTCGCGGAGCGCCTGAATGCCGCGCTCGAGCGCGGGAACCGGCCGCCGCTGCCGATCGCCATCGAAATCAATATCGGCGATCCTGCCAAGGCCGGGCTTGCTCCTGGCTCTCCCGAGCTTGAACAAGTGCTGCTTGCCGCCCAGCGCGTTCCCCATTTGCGCATACAGGGGCTAATGACAATTCCGCCGTTTACCGAAAATCCGGAAGACGCGCGACCATATTTCCGCCGCCTCCGCGAACTCCGGGACCGCATCGCCGAACGCAACCTCCCTGGTGTCGGCATGGACATGCTGTCGATGGGCATGTCGCACGACTTCGAAGTAGCGGTCGAAGAAGGTTCCACCTGCGTGCGGATTGGCACCGCAATCTTTGGCGAGCGGCCGAAACAGATCTGATTGCATGATCAAGGTGCAGCAGAGCGGCGATTCCGTGACCTTTGCCGTGCGCGTGCATCCGCGAGCGCGACGCGACGGCGTTTCCGGTGTCGTCGGAGAAGCGTTCAAGCTCGACCTGACCGCGCCCGCGGTCGAAGGCAAAGCCAATGAAGCTTGCATTCGGTTTCTATCTGATCTTTTGAAAGTGCCGCGTTCGTCCATTACC
>JAFAUE010000106.1 GCA_019243475.1 Acidobacteriota bacterium
TCAACAATGTATTTGTCGTCGTTCTCTTTGGGAAGTTTCATACGGCCGTTTTAGAAAACAAAACTGGATTCCATTTCGTGAAGCGACACTATTCTCAGACCGCAGTGCCGATGTGTCAAATGTCAAAGCACCCGGAGATTCCCGGGACGCCGAGATCTTCGCAGAGCCGGCCGCCTTCGGAGCGTCGTCCGACCGCCTAAACAACAAAAGGACGGGCGAGTCGCCCGTCCCTGCGCATTCAATTTCAACCTAGCCGCGGATTGCCGCGTGGCTCCTGCGTTCCAGCAATGACAGAGCGTATGGCACGCTGAACAGCACCGGCGTAAAAATCAGGTCTGAAGCAAATGTCCCGCGGAAGAACGGGATCGCCAGCGTGTAGCACTGCAACAGGCCGGAGAGGTTCTTCGCGTACATGTTCTGAAAAGCCCAGGTGGCGAAGTTGCTCGCCATAAAGAAGGACACGGCCGAAAGCAGCGACGCTCCAACCACGCGCGCTACGTCCACTCTGCTCACCAGCGCGTATCCGATCGCCATCGCAATCACGTACCACGCCCAGGTAACAAACTGGTCGGCGCCAACGCGCATGTGGTAGTGCACGATCGTCAGGTAGAGGTCGGCAGACATCAGGAGAGCCATCGGAGCCCACCACTCACGCACCGGACGCTTGGCGCCAAAAAACAGCAGCGCGGCTCCGAGCGGCGTGAGATGCCACGGATGGGGAAGCAGGCGAACGGCAACCGCAAGGACGATAAACAAATAAGCCAGCATGATTTGACCTCGAATATACCGCTGAATCCCGAGTAGTGACCATTGTCGGGTGAGGGCTACCAAGCCGTCAACCGCCATTCGGCTCAATCGCGTGTCATTAAAGAGCTCACCGCACGACTACAGTCTGTCACTTACCAGGCTGCGTCAGTCGGGGTAATGTGCGCCCAATGCGCATTTTCCTGGTGGTCTTCGGAGTCGTGTTGCTCGTCGTGGGAACGGTGGCAGCGCTCCTCGTTTTCGACATGTTTCAGCATCCGCGCGGGATGGGAGCGGAAATCATTGTTGGTCCCATGGTTGGATTTGTCGCGGCGGGCTTCCTGTTTGGCGGGAGTGCCGCAATTTACGCGGCGTGGAGGCAAGGCTACAAAACATCGTGATTCACCTACCCCGGCGTAGGATTGAATGACGGTCTTACATTGACGGAAGATAGCCGCAGGAAGGTGCGCCGATGATGCGCAAACTGAGAGAACTCATGCGACGGTTGCTGAGACGAGGTCCGGCTGAACCGCCCCGCGATCCTTATTCCGAAGTGCCGGCTCCGCTTCGGCCGAAGCGCCCGAACTTGAGCGGCGCAGTGGCGCTTGCCGAGCCGGATGAGGACTCGCGCTCTACTTAGAAATCGCGGTGAAGATGTCGGAGTTCACCAGGCTGATGAACTTGCGATCGTCGGTCTCGAACTTCAGCTTCAGCGCTCCGCTGTCTGAATCCACCACCAGATTTTCGAGAGCCACCTTTTCGGTAGGGCTCGCGTTCATCTTCTTGTAGAGAATCCCAGCCTGAAGCAGCGTCTTGAGCGACGCAGCAGTGAATGCATCCGACGTGTTGACGTTCAAATTAAACTTCACTCCGTTGCCGAAATCCATCTTGTACGCCGAGGTCTTGATGCGATTCTTGATGGTGTTGTAGTCGGCCAGCTGCGAGGCTTCGCCCAGCGCGGATTTCATCATCTCCTGCGTGCCCTTCTCGTCGAGCACGCTCCAGATCGCGTCGGAATCGACCGAGGAGATCATGTCGGTGATCTGCGAGTTCGAATTCAAACTGCTGCCCACACCGTCGCGGACATCGAGCGCCGACTTCATCGCCGCGCTGTCTCCGAACAGCATGTTGTAGTTATCGAGCAGCGTCATCGACAAGCCGCCGTCGAGCGGATACATCGCTGAATCCCGATACGTGGCCGGCTTGATCTTCTTGGTCTTCAGTTTGGCGACCACTTTGTTTGAGGCGAAGTCACCCTGCGCGATTCCAATTACCTGCAGGCCGCTCTTCACGCGAAACGAAGCAAAAGTAAGCTGGTCAACGTCCTTGTCAGGATTGATGCCCACGCCTTTAAGCGCGGTTTCAAACTTCTTGAGCTGTTCGGGGAGAACGCGCGCTTTGAGCGCCTGGCCGCTTTCGGAGTCCTCCATGCTGCGGTAATCGACATTGATGATCTGCTGCACGTCCTCCGGAATCACCGCGCGCGTGGCGCTGGCAAGCGAGGACGCAAACGCGAAGATCGGGGACACACAAAGAGCGATAAGTGCGGGAATACGGAACTTCATAGCTGTCCTTTAATTTTAAGCTCAATTGGTTCGATGAGCAGCTCACAAGGCGGGTTACTCAGGTGAGTGTCCTAGGCGCCGAGCTTAATCCACGTGGCCCGCGCCCTGGCACAAAGCTGCCCGTCATCCCCATAAAGAACGGCGGCCGCGTGGAACTTGCGTCCTTCATTGCCTATAGGCCAACTGAGCACCACATAATGGTGCTGGGGATACACCGGGGAGAGTTGCTCAACCGCGAGCCGTCCGGTGACAAGCGTCCCAAGCCAGGGAAAACCGGCGGCAAAGCCGGTAGGACAATCCATCGCCGCCCAGACAAACTCTGGACGAACAGCTACTCCGGACTGCGCCAGCGAGGCGTCTGGAACCCACGCCGCCGCAAACATGGAATCGCCGCCTGATTTTTCCTCGGGCAGCCGCCCGGGAAAGATGCGCAG
>JAFAUE010000291.1 GCA_019243475.1 Acidobacteriota bacterium
TGAAGTTTCCAGGCATGTGCTGGACAAGAATCACGGCCCCGGGAAACTCGCGCGGAAACGCCGGCATAAGTTTCATCAATGTTGCTGGCCCGCCAGTCGAGGCTGCTATCACCACCAGTGGAAATTTGCTGTTCGACCGGCCAACCGGGGCGCCGTTTAAGTTGGATTGGGGCTTAGAAGCTATTCCGGGTTCGGTACGAGGAGCGGAGCTAGCGATTTCCTGACCCAGCTTGGTACGCGATGCCGTGCGCACGACGCGCACCTTCGCCGCCACGCGCAGCTTGCGCACCAATTCATCACGTACGCTGCTCATATCGAGGTCCACGCCGCTATTCGGCTTGGCTACAAAGTCGATGGCTCCGAGCTCCAGAGCTTTGAGGGTGATCTCCGCACCTTCGCGCGATTCTGAGCTGACGATCAGGATCGGCCTTGGATTTGTGGACATGATCTGCTCGGTTGCCTGCAGACCGTCGACATGCGGCATGTTGATGTCCATGGTGATCACGTCAGGCTTCAAGGCCTCCGCCTGGGCCGCGGCTTCGCGTCCGTCGCGAGCTTCTCCGACGACATCGAAGCCCGGTTCTGCCAGAAGGATGCTGTGCAGCACCTTCCGCATGAAGGCGGAGTCGTCGACGATGAGAACGCGAACTTTGCCGTGGCTTGTCATGCCTAAACCGTCTGCGCCATCCCCAATGGACTTGCCTGCGCCGCGCCGATCAAGTCGCTGACTGCAGCAATCAGTTGTTCTTCCTGGACGGGCTTCGTCAGGAACGCGGTTGCGCCTTCCTTGATCGCCCGCTCTCGGTGTTTGGCTCCGGCGCGTGACGTCACCACCATTACAGGAATACTGCGAGTCTCCGCGTTCTGCCGCAGGTGCATCATCAGCTCGTAGCCGTTAGTACGCGGCATCTCCAGGTCAGTAATAATCAGATCGCATGGGGTTTGCAGCGCGATCTCCAGAGCTTCCAGACCATCGCCGGCCAACCGAACTCGATAACCAGCTTTTTCCAGCATTCTTCCCACGAATTTCCGCACGCTGATTGAGTCGTCAGCGAGAACGATCACCTTCTCCTCGCGAACTGCTTCGATCGCCGCATCGGGAATCGCACCGGATGCCACGGCGTAGGATCCGGGCGCAAAGATGCGCGCGGCCGTAGCGCTCGTCATCAACGGTCGCTTCTCGATCGCTTCGCCGGCGACGAGACGATTGACGTCGACCAGCAGAATGAGACTGCCGTCTGGCGCAATCGTCGCTCCCGGAAATAGCTTCACGTTGCGCAGATATTCGCCGAGATTCTTGATTACAATTTCGTCTTTGCGAATGACTTCTTCAACGATCACGCCGACGGAACGCCCAGCGACACTGACCAGTACCAGGTGGTAGAAGTTGTTTATCGGCTCAACGGCCGGCAATCCAAGCTGAGCGTCGAGACGCACTACCTCAGTAACTATGTCGCGCACTTTAGTCAGAAGTTTGCCCCCAACTTCCTCGACGGTGTTGGCCGGTACACGCCGAATTTCTTCCACACAGGAGAGTGGGAAAGCAAAGCTCATCTCCCCGCAACGCACAAACAACGCCTGCGAGATGATGAGGGTGAGCGGGACCTTCAGCGTGAAGCGCGTACCCACGCCCTTTTGAGTGTCGACATCGATCTCGCCGTTCAAAGCAGTGAGATTGGCGCGGACAACATCCAGTCCCACTCCACGACCAGCAAGCTCCGTTTTCCGCGACGCGGTCGAAAAGCCCGGATGAAACAACAGTTCGAGCAAGTCGCTGTCACTCAAACGCTCCGACTGCTCGTCGGAATACAAGCCTTGCTCCACCGCGCTCTTGCGCACACGGTCGTAGTCAATCCCTCGGCCATCGTCCTCGACTTCTATGTAGATGTGATTGCCGCGATGGTAGGCGCGCACTGCGAGATTGCCGTGATCCGTCTTCCCGCATTGGTAACGCTCTTCATTGTTCTCAAGCCCATGAGCGACGGCGTTGCGCACCAGGTGAATCAAGGGATCTGAAATCTGCTGAATGATGCTGTTGTCCAGCTCGGTCTCGGCGCCTGCGAGGTTCAGCTCCACTTGCTTGCCCGTAGCCCTGGCGGCATCGCGAACGGTGCGTGATATACGCGTGTAGAGATTTCCGATCGGCACCATTCGCGCCTGGGTAATCTCGTCCTGTAAACGATGAGCAAGTTTGGTGAACTCGTCGATGTCCGAGTCCACGCGACGCACAAAGCCGTCAAGCTGCGTGAGAACTTCTGTCACGTCGGCCGAAATTTCCGTCAGCGAGCGCGAAAGGATGTTGTAGTCGTCATAACGATCCATTTCGAGTTCGCTGAAGTCTCCAGGTTCGCCAAAACTGAAATCATTATTGGTGGAATAGTTCGAGCCGAGTCCTGTAATGCGACTAAATTCGTGCTTCTCCTGGAACTCCTCAATCTTTTCCGACATACGCGCCTTGGAAAAATTCAGTACGTCGGCAAGCCGTTCCAGTTCGGCGAGACGCCCTAACATTCGCGTGCGATTGATAACCAGCTCGCCGACTGCATTCATCATGCTGTCAAGCCGTTCCAGCGCGATCCGTACCGATTTGGATTGAGGCAACGCCGCAGGTTCTTTGCTGCGTAGTCCGGAGATGAACTCTGGCTCGGGCTCCGATTCAGCCACGAATGGAGATTCTGAGGGTGTGGAAGTGGGACGGTCTGCTGAGACCGCTGATGCAGAAGCGGCGTGCTGCGTCTGCTCGCTTTTCGTCGGAGAAGCCGTAGTTGAAGCTGGCAACGATTCCGCAGCCGCCAGCCGTGCCAGGAGAGCCCTTACGGTTGTCTGCAGGGTCGCTTCATCCGGCCACTGCTTGTAAACGAACTTCTTGATTACGTCGACTGTTTCCAGACAAAGGTCGACAATGCCTTGCGACGCCTTGAGCTCGCCGTCGCGGACGCGCCCTATCAAGTCTTCGGCCTTATGTGCAATGTGGGAAATCCGCAGCAGGCCAACCTGCGCCGCCGAACCTTTCACCGTGTGCATCGCCCGAAACAATCGATTGACCAGTTCGGGATCGTTGGAGCTATCGAGCGAGAGCAGGCACTGCTGAACGATCTGAAGATGCTCTTCAGCTTCCGGAACAAAAAACTCGAGAATCTCCGCGGGAACGTCGCCATCGGGTTCCAGATCAGGAATTTCAGTAGTAGCAGCTGGCGAGGTGGCAGTTCCTTGCGCGACGACTGCGGCGTTGGGTTGTATCTGCGAACTCTGCGGAAGCTCCGCGGTCTTGTGCAGGTTTACAGGCGCAACATACTGCTCGGTTGGAGCCGGCTCGGATTGCGGAGTTTCGAATGCAAAAGAGTATCGTTGCTTGAATGCGGCAATCTCTTCTTCGTTCTCCACACCGTTTGCGCTGATCATCAGCAGGTCGGATTCGAGAACCGCAATTCCTTCGGAGATGAATTCGACGAGAGCCGCCGTTGCATCGGGTGCGACGACGGCATTCATCGCATACTGAAAGATGTGGCTGAGCTTACTCGCGATCTCCCGGAACTGCGGATAGCCATATGAGGCGGACGTGCCTTCCAGCGTGTGAGCGGAAATGTACAGCCGTTGAATATCGTCTTGAACCGGATAAGGATCTTGCAGAATGCCAGAGTACTCTCGCAGAAACTGCAAGTGCTCCGACGCTTCTTGCAGAAAGACGCTGACGAACTCCGCCCCAGGGGAACTCACAGGACCTCCTGCATTGCCGCCCTCGCGGCACTCGCCTTGCGATAGATGAGTGAGTCGTCGATCACAATCGGCTCAAGATCTACTTTTGCCTGCGCTACGGACTCGGCATGCCCGAGAAACAGATACCCGTCCGGCTCCAGATATTCGTAGAAGCGGCGAATGAGCGCGGCGCGTAGTTCGTCGGAGAAGTAGATCAGTACGTTCATGCAAAAGATGCAGTCGAAGCGGCCCATGTAGACCATCTGCGCCAGATTCATCTGGGCAAAGTTGATCATGTTGCGCAACTTCGGTTTCACGCGATATCCGTCACTTCCTGCAGCAGAAAAATGCGCCTGCAACTGCTCCGCCGAGATCGCTTCGAGCTCTCGCTTTGAATAATGGCCGCGCTCGGCGACGTCGAGTGCCTTGCGGCTAATGTCGGTGGCGAGGATTTCAATGCTCCACGCCTCCGGCAGCTCAAGCGCCTTGAGTACTGTCAGAGCGATTGAATACGGCTCTTCGCCGGTGGAACAGCCAGCGCTCCAGATTCGCAGCGTGCGCGGATTGTTCCAGAACTTCTTGGCGTGCAGTTCGGGCAGCACTCGCGTGTCCAGTGCGTGATACATCGCCGGATAGCGAAAGAACGAGGTTTCCTGCGTGAGCACCCGTTCCAGCAGGCGCTCGTATTCCGCGTTCGAGCCGCGCACCAGCTTCAATAACTCCGACGGGTGCGTCATGCCTCGTTCGCTCATATGCTGGCGAACTCTCGCCGACAAAAAGCGGGTCCGCGATTCGTCGAATCGAATGCCCGAACGATTCTCGATGGCGTGTCGCAGCTCAACAAGATCGTGGTCGGTGATCCCGTTGGCATTGCCGTTTTCGATCGGTACATTCATTCGTTTCACGTTGTTCTCCGCTGTCACGCGAAGAGGGGCCTGCCACGCCCTCTATGGCTTACCGGCGCGACAGCGCTGCCGCGGACGCGAACTCCTTTACCTCTGCCGGCGCTGAAGAGCTGATCCTGAATTGGGAAAGCGCTTCATTCAACTGCTCAGACAACTTCACCATGTTCTCGACCGTGCGTGCCGTCTGCCGGGCTCCTTGCGATGTTTGCCGCGTAATGTTGGAAATGATCTGCATTGCATTGGCCACGCCTTCGGTGCCGCGCACCTGTTGCTTCGAGGCCAGAGAAATCTCCTGAACCAACTCGGCGGATTGACGAACAACGCTGGAGATCGCTTCCAGAGCTTTTCCGGCTTGGTCCGCCAGGCGAGCTCCAACCTCTACTTCTTTGGTCCCCTCCTCCATTACCACAACGGCTTCATTGGTTTCTGCCTGAATGGCTTTTATCAGTGCTGCAATGTCCTTAGTAGCAGTACGCGAGTGTTCCGCCAGTTTGCGGACTTCGTCGGCAACGACAGCAAATCCCCTTCCCGCTTCGCCGGCTCGCGCCGCTTCAATAGCAGCGTTGAGAGCGAGAAGATTGGTTTGCTCGGTGATGTCGTTGATGACATTGATAATTTCTGAAATTTCGAGCGACCGATCGCCCAATGACTTGATCTTCTTCGCGGTAGCTTGCACCGAGGCGCGAATGCGCTGCATCCCCTCCAGCGTGTCACGCACGGCGCGGTTGCCCTGTTCGGCCGCATCGAGTGCTCTACGTGCAGCTTCGGCTGACGCTTCCGCGTTGTTCGACACCTGCTTCATCGACACGGTGAGCTGTTCCACTGCCGAGGAAGTGTTGGTGATTTCCTGGTCTTGCTGCACCGCGCCGCTCGCCATGTCTTCTGCGGAGAGCAGAATCTCGTTAGCGCTGGAGGACACGTCAATGGCCGCTTTGCGCACGCGATCGAGGACTTTTACGAAGTTGTCGAGCATGAAGTTCACGGAGTCGACGACGTTGCCGAGACCGTCGCTCGTCACGCGACCGCGCAACGTCAAGTCCCCGCGGCCGATTTGACTGACCACAGTGAGGAACTCGGTCACGCTCTTCTGCAGGGTGTCCTGTGCTTCCTGATTTACGATTGCGCGGTGGATCCGATCCGAGCTGCGCGCAAAGTTCTGTGCGATCAGTCCGAAATCATCATCGGAATCGATCGCAGCGCGACTGCTGTAATCACCGGCAGCGAACCTCTGTGAATAGTCCACTAGTTCGCTGACCGGCTTGGCCACTTTGTTCGAGAGCATGAACATGACGATGATTGTCATCGTGAGACAGGCGAACACAGCGGCAAAGAACAGCATGGGCGCCTTACCCGGCGCAGACATCGCGTCGCCAATGCCAAGACCATTGGCGTGCGCTCCTGCCGAGTAAGCGAGATAGAGAACGGCAAAGAGCGCGACCGCATTGATCAGGCTCAGCGTCCAAATGGCTTGATTCAGCCGACCTTTCATAACTGCCTCCGAAACTTGAAACTCAAAAACTTACTTTCTCCCGATCAAATGACCGGAATGGGAAACGCGTCCACCAGCCGCTTGAGATCGAGCGTTAGCGCCAGCCTGTCTTCATGCCGCAGCATGCCGCAGCAATGCGGCACTTCGCGGGGAGCATCGGCCAGAATCAACGGCTCTGACGTACTGAACGTCCCAAACACTTCGTCGGCCGCAATACCGACGCGCAGTTCTTCATTCATCTCGTCACCTGCAAGACATGCGACCACGACGTGCCTTGGCGCGAGATCCGCTCGCCGCCCCTCAGTAAAGGCGATGTCCACAACGGGGACGATTGCGCCGCGAAGATTAAAGATCCCCATCAGGAAACTTGGAGCCCTCGGCACTCGCGTCACCTGCTGCCATTCGACAACTTCTTCGACTTCCAGCACCGAGAGACAGAACCTCTCGCGGCCTGCGCGAAAGACGCAGTATTGCCGTTCCGGAAGAGCGTCAT
Organism: Acidobacteriota bacterium; assembly: GCA_019243475.1. Lineage (GTDB taxonomy): Bacteria > Acidobacteriota > Terriglobia > Terriglobales > Acidobacteriaceae > Gp1-AA112. The sequence continues at coordinate 6,584 of JAFAUE010000291.1, forward strand.
TCTCCGGGGCCGGTTCGGAAACACTGTCGATCTGCTCCGGCATCAGGCCTTCGAATTGGTCCGGCATGGCTGGCTCCTGCACGTTACACAAACCTCTGGACCGCACCCAGCAATTCGGCTGGCGTAAACGGTTTGATCACATATCCATCGGCGCCCTGCTGCTGCGCCCAAAATTTGTCGCTGTCGGTGTTCTTTGAACTGACGATCACGACGGGAATGCTCTTGAATTCCGCATTGCCTTTCAACTCGCGACAGGCCTGAAATCCATTGCGATCGGGCATTACTACATCCAGAAGAATGAGGCTAGGGCGCTCCGCAGCTATGGTGGATTCAATCTGGCGCGCGTCCTGCAATGCAACAGGCCAATAGCCCGCCTGCTGCAGCACAGCCTGCATCAGCTTTACCTCGGCCAACGAATCGTCAACGATGAGAATCTTCTTCACTGATTTGTCCTAACCTGCTACTCACCCAGCGCGCAGGCGACTGCACCTACTGCCATCGCACCCTGGGACGATCTTTCTGCGCATTGCATTTCCAATTCAAGCGAAGTAAAGCGCTGCATCATCTCGTGAAGTCGCAAGCTCATGGCATGCAAAGTCTCAAGCTGCTCTCTCATCTCCGGGGTAAGACTCGACACCTCGAGCAGCAACAACTCGGCATTGCCCAAGACGGAAGTAAGCGCGTTATTGAATCCGTGCCGCGACTCCACCATGTACTTTCCCAAAATGGCGTGTTTCTGGTTGGCCCGCGCCGTCTGCTCCAATCGCTGCACATGGGCGGATGTCTCAACCCTTTTGAGCACTTCTTCCGCCACCAGCACCAATGTGTCGAGCCAGGCGTCGTGACGCGGAACAATCGTGATTCGAGCGAAGTCGCGTCGTAGAGAGTGCACAGCTTCTCCGCCGGCCGTCACGTAAATGGCCGGCCCCTTGCCACGATTCAACTGCGACAGTACATCCATGGCGTGTTCGGAACGAAGATCGCCGGCAACAGCGAGATCGAAAACATCAAGACTGGCGTGACGAAAGAGATCGCTGCTGAGGGCCGTGAATTCCGGCAGATGGGGCTGCATTTGCCAACGTGCAATTAAATCGCGCGAGAAGCCATTGTGGTCGGAAACCAGCAGCAATTTCTTAGCCGGCACTGCACCGTTGCTGTTGTGCTTCATGCTCTCAGCTTCTCCGTTTCCAGAATGAGCGCCAGCAATCGCTTGGCACTCGCCGCCAGACTCACCGCAGCATCGACATCCCCGCGATCTTTTGCCTTTGCCACATGCTCCTGAATGGAGGCTGCTTGCAGGTGAGCGGTCTCTAAGGCGCCAGCCAAATTGCTAGTGCGGCCGGCTTTCTGTTTTCCAGCAGCTTCGGCAAGGAGGCATCGCGCCGCAACAACTCGCTGGAGCGCAGCGCAGGCCGGGTCGCCTCCACGAACGAAGGCATTCACTTCCCAGGAGGCAAGCACCTCCTTTGATTCGCCAAGCACGACGGTCAACACGGTCGATTTCTGCTTGCTTGCAAACAGTTGTTCCGAAATGGCTTCCGCAACCTGTTCTAGATTGTCGAATAGAGAATCTTCGCGCTCCCGCGAGGGCTGCGGCGTGGAGTCGCTCGCGAGCGGCGGGTCTTTCGGAGCCGCCATCTTGCCTTCTTCCAGCGCCTTGGATGTCTTCGCCCAGTGCGTCATCACGGCGTTTTGCAAAACGTTGCGAACGATCCCCAATTGCCGGAATGACTGCCCCGCGCGATAAGCTTCCCGAAATGGTTTTTTCCACTGATGGCAAAGCGTCCGAAGGGTTGCCAGCGGCTCTTCCGCACCTAGACCCGCCTCCCGGCAATCAACGGTTCCGACTCCGCCTGCTTCCAATTCCTGCAACGCCCTGCGAATGGCATGCAGGTCGGAATGCATGAGACGGAAGAAACCGAGACGCAGTCGGAAATTGAAGCGAGTGACTTCAATTAATGCAGCCGGCTTGAAGTACTCCTCGCCAAGGGCGTGTTTGGCCTTCCGGCCCAGCTCCACCAGGCCGCTGTCCAATAGCTCGGTGAGACTCGAACAACGGTCGACCGCTGCCGCAATGTTGTCCAACTCCTTGACCCAGGAAAACGACTTCCACTCGACCGAGCCCAAGACCGGATGCAATGTCTCCCGCACTTCGGCTGGGGTGACATCCTCATCGTGAGGATGATGCGGCGCCACGGCCGCGAAGTATTGCACCAGCAGGTAATCGAGTTTGTCGCGGAGATTGTCGTCGCTGTGTTGCTGCGGTAAGTGGTGCAACAGCAAAGCTCGCAGCGTCTCTTCTTCACCGAATCGCTGTTTCTGCAGCAGTTGTCGCATCTGGGCAACTTGGACCTGCTGATCAACGTCGCAGAACCACTTGTGGATGCGTTCCAGCACCTCGCGTTCCGGGCGGTCCAACGGATTTTCCAAGTCCGCGCAATGGACTACTTCGAGCTGGAATTCCCGAATGAGAGCAGAGTAGAAGGGAAACAGTCTGCGGGCTGTACGCCACTCCGCAGCCATCTCAACCAGGGAAGCTACGGCTGTGCTCATGACTTGATGATCCAATTCGGGATTTCAGCGGTAAACCGCGCCGCTACCAGAGTTTCCGACTGGCCGATCTGTACCGCGGTTATCTCGGCCTCTGCGTCGAGTGACTTGTCCTTGTTTGTGAGCTTCACACGGTCGCCAAATTCCACCGGCAATTCGCAACGAAAAATCACTTCGCGCGATGTGCCATATTCGAGTACCGTTGGCATCGCTTCCGACGATCCGAGCGGTAGTCGCAGCACGTTGACCGGCACTTTGACACGCGTGCCATCGGGAAAAAACTGCGCTAGTCTTTCGAGCTCACCGTTCTCCGTGCGTTTCTTTTCTTTGACATCCATTGCTGGCTTGTCCTGCATGTCGCTAAGTAAGTTGAGCGGGCAGAATGCGACAGTCGAAGAAGTGCAACGCACATGCCAAAGTTCGCGCTGGCTAAGTGATTGATTTGGCAGAAGGTGCGTCTTGGTAGTCACCCGTCGAGGAGCACAGCCGTCTCAGACTGAAACAGCCTGTCTCACGCGTTCCTGTCAGTTTCTAACTGAGACTCGCTACGGCCTTTTCCGAGCCGATGTGATACCGCTTCAGCTTGCGATAAAGCGTTGCGCGACTGATACCGAGCATGCGACCGGTCAGCTGTTTGTCTCCCTTGGTCTGCTCAAAAACGCGGAGAATTGTTTCCCGTTCGAGTTCTTCGAGATCGGTGGAGCTCATCGAGACTGACTCGATAACTTCGGCCGCCGGTTGCGAGAGCCTGCGAATGGCCGGCGGCAAATCGTGCACATCAATTATGTTCTGACTGCCGAGCGCGACCGCCCGTTCAATGCAATTTTCCAACTCGCGAACGTTACCAGGCCAGTCGTACTGAAACAGGTCTTGCATAGCAGCGTTAGTGACCTGAATGGTTTGTTCGGGAGCAAACTTGTTGAGAAACCAGTGGACCAGAGCGGGAATGTCGGATTTACGCTCGCGCAATGGCGGCAGGTGAACGGTGACGACATTCAGGCGGAAATAAAGATCTTTGCGAAATGTTCCCTCGCGATAGGCTGCTTCCAGATCGCGGTTGGTGGCGGCAATTACGCGTACGTCCACTTTTACGCGGTTGTTGCTACCGACCGGGCGAACTTCCTTCTCTTGCAGCACGCGCAGAAGTTTGGCCTGCATCTCCAGCGGTAGTTCGCCGATTTCGTCGAGGAAAATCGTTCCGCCGTTGGCGCTGGCAAACAGCCCTTCTTTGCTCTTTGCGGCGCCGGTAAAGGCACCCTTTTCGTAGCCAAAGAGTTCACTCTCGATCAAAGTAGGAACCAGGGACCCACAATCAACTGCGACGAAAGGACGTTTTGCATATTGCCCGCGAAAGTGAATAGCCCGTGCGATTAGTTCCTTGCCTGTTCCGCTTTCTCCCGTGATCAAGACGGGAGTACGCGTGTCCTTGAGCCGCGCGACCATACGCAGAAGATCCTGAATCTTGGCCGAAGAACCAACGACTCCGCTCAGGTCCATTTCGGTGCTAACTTTTTCCCGCAGGTACAGGTTTTCAGTCACGAGCTCGACCTTTTCCTGCATGCGCTGCAGCAGCAGCTTGAGCTCGTCGATGCGAAATGGTTTTGTGATGTAGTCGTAGGCTCCGGCTCGCATGGCGCGAACAGCGGTTTCGATCGAGCCGTGGCCGGTCATAATCGCGATCTCGGCGTGTGGCAGCAGGCGCTTGGCTTCGGTGAGGAAATCGATTCCCGACATGTTCGGCATCATTAGGTCCGCCAGTATCATGTCCGGGGCTTCGCTATCCAGGCGCGCCAAGGCATCTTCCGCGCTATCCGCCTGAGTACAGCGCAGGCCCCGCGATTGGCCCACCGTCACACAGAGCTTGCGAATGCTCTCCTGATCGTCGACAACCATTAAATGAAAGCTGCCATTGCTCATGCTCTGTTCCCCGCCAGCAGCAATTCCACACTCTTCAGCAATTGGGCGACGCGAAAAGGCTTTTCAATACAAGGCGCTCCCGTCTTTTGCAAAATCGCCATCGTCTCCTGATTAACGGTGTCCCCCGTTATGAAAAGGATGCGATGCAGCAATTCCGGACGGTGCGCCCGAATCCAGGCATGAACGTCGGCTCCAGTAATCCCGCCGGGCGTGCGCATATCCGAGATCACTCCCACGTAGCTTCCCGTCTCCAACAACTTCAGACCTTCTGCGCCCGAAGATGCAGTAACAATCTCGTAGCCGTTGCGTTCCAGAGCAGCCCGCAGGAACGACATCACGGCCGTTTCATCCTCGATGACCAATAATGGAGGGTTCTTACTCATTCGATTCCCTTGTCTCAGCCCTGAGAGCCAGCCGTTTTAACAAACGCTTTTGCTTGACTGTCCTGCGTCAATGGCAGCCGAACGGTGAAAGTCGCCCCTTCTGTTTCAAGATTGTTGCAGCACATGATTTCGCCATTGTGCTCTCGGACAATCCCATAACAGATGCTGAGGCCTAATCCCGTCCCTTTACCAACCTCTTTGGTCGTATAAAACGGATCGAAAATGCGATCTGGGTTCCTGATTCCCGGTCCGTTGTCACAGAACCGGACTTCAATCGAGCCAGTAGTTCTGGCGGTCATGATGCAAATCTTTCCGCGACGACCAGTTTCCTGCACGGCATCGCAGGCGTTGTTAAGAATGTTGAGAAACACCTGCTGCAACTGATGTGCGTCCCCAAGGATGTCCGGAAGCGCGGCGTCAAATTCTTCGATCAACTCGATTCCATGATTGCTCAGGTCGTACGAGCGCAGCGAGATGGTGCGGCGCAGCACCTGATTTACATCCACGAGTTGTTTCTCAGGCGGCGTCTGTCGCGCAAAGCTGAGGAGGTTCTGGACGATCTCGCGCGTGCGCTGCGCTTCCTGCACAATAATCTGCAGGTCGTCCTTCACATCGTTGGAGAGTTCGGGATTCTCAAGCAGGAGATCGGCAAATCCCATTATGGCAGTGAGTGGATTGTTCACTTCGTGCGCCACACCAGAAACTAGATGACCCACAGCAGCCATTTTCTCCGTGTGCATCAGCTTGGCATGCAGCATGGCAACATCGGTAATGTCCGTCATCACAGCGACGATGCTGTTGACCTCGCCGCTTGGGACTTTCATGGGACTCAGGTTTACAGAAAAGCTGCCAATACTTTGGGTACCCCGAACTAGCGGGATTTCGAGATTGTTAACAGCCTTGCCGTCGAGGACACATTCGAGCGCCCGGCGAAATACTCCGCGATGCGAGGGCGCCACAATGCTCTCAAGACGTGACCCCACCAGTTCTCCCTCGATGCCGGATGCCACTTCGCAGCAACGGCGATTCGCGTAGCTGACCAATCCCGCCGTATCAACCACGGCGATCAGGCTTTGAGTGTGATTGAGAATCTGCGTGTTGAAATCGTGTTCCCGCAGCAGTTGCGACTGCACATATTTAATCTCCGTTATGTCGAGCAGCACGCCACGATATTCAACGACCTGACCTGCATCGTCGCGAACAACGAAACTGTTCTCAAGAACGTAGATGATGGACTTGTCACGCCGCAGGAGGGCCAGTTCATGATTGCGCAGTCGGCCGAATTGGTTGAGCGCGCGCGTCACAATCTCACGATGCGCAGGCTCAACGTAGAGATCGGGCGCGCTCACGCTTAACAATTCTTCGCGGCTGTTATAGCCGAGCATGCGGACCAGGGCGTCGTTCACTTCCAGCAGCCGGCCGTCAGGGGATGAGAAATATGCCCCTTCCTGAATGTTGTCGAAGAGTTCGCGATACAACCTCTCGGCTCTTCGGCTAGCCGTAACGTCCTTAAGGACGTGTACGATCTGCTGCCCGTCCTCGGCGCCGCGCAGGCGAGATGAGGAGATAAGGTACACGTTTCCCGTTTTTGGATCACGAAACTCCTCGCGAAATTCGTGGCCGCTTAGATCAAGACAGAATGGACACGAGGGCAAACCCGAAGAGTGACCAAAGAGCTCCCGCACCGCCAGCCCAAGGACCTCGGAGGGTTGCTTGCTTAGCCTCTCCGCCAGCGAACGATTGACGCGTATAACGCGCTGCTGTTCGTCATGCAGCAACATGAAGTCGGAGATGGAATCGAACATCTGCGCCCATTGCCGGCTCGACCGCACGATGCGTCCAAACAATTGCGAGTTCTCCAGCGCAGCAGCCGCGTGCGTGGCCATTGCCTGAAGCAATTCAATGTCTGACGCCGAATTGCGCCGGCAGTTGACGAATCCAAGTACACCGAGTAGTTGTCTGCCGCTGCCAAAAAGAGGAATCACGATCACTTCGCGCCAGCCAAGTTCTTCGGCTAACTGTGCATCGAAGACGGCGGCGGGAATGGCACCCGTCTGCGGAGCTCCAACAACGCGCGCGTCCAATGCCCGCGAAATCGAATTGCTTGCTTGCCTTTCGCGAACGGAAGGCACGCCCTGCAACGCGACAATCTGGGCCCGCGAAGCTCGCACCAAAGCCATAAACGTGGCTTCGGACTGCAGCGTCTCCATGCCGCGATGTGTGAAGGTTTCGACCAGGTCATCCAATTCGACGGAAGCGCCTACCTCGACTGCAAATGAAACCAAACTCTCCGCACGTTGACGATGGAGTTCACGCTCACACGCGTTCGACAGTGCTAATGCCGCTATCGGAACAGCGGAAGACAGGTAATTGATTTGCTCTGCACCCAGTTCTTGCGCCGATGCAGCGACAGCCAGGACCGCACCGCTTATGTGCGCTTCGCGGAAAGGAAAGCAATAGCTGCGGAGAGACGAACCCGAGTCATCCGTCCGAATCTCAACTCGACATATCTGACCAGCCCGCGGCGCCGCGAAGGTTTCGCTCAGTCGCGACTCCTCGGCCGCGTGGGCCTCAATGGCCTCGGTCAAGGCGACATTCGCGGGCGCGATTGCCGTAACCTTCGGACCGCCAAGTTCCTGGATCAACACCGCGACTGAGTGCGGAGAAATCACCCTATGTAGCTGCTGCACAATGACTTGCGAAGCCGACCCGAGCTCCTCGGATAAACTTTCGACAGCCGCCGGATTCTCAGCCTCGCCTGGTGTATGGCTGGCACCGGCGCCACCCGGAATGTCTCGAATTGGAACAGCAACTTGGCGCATGAAATCCAGATCTTTGTCTCAAAACGAAATATCCGAGTTGCGACGGTAGCTTGCATTCTCAATTTGAGTCAACAGCAAAGGCCGAAGGCGAGCACCTAAGGTAACCAGTTACTTACACGAGGTTTTCTCAGCCTGAGACGCCCCATCGCCAAAATCCGTCAGCTGTGAGACGTTTCCGGAAAGAAAGAGAGGATTCCTTACTCCCTGGGTGCGCTACTAACCGCATGAAATCAGAAGATTTAGCCTCGGCACGTTACGAAGGTCATTTCTGCCTACTCTTGGCAGTAATAGTGCTTTGTCCTTGGTGAATTCATTTCTCCAAGGAGCCTTGTTGTGTCCAACCTCTTCCCAAGCTCTCGACGCGGGCTTGCAATCCTGAGCGTCGTACTCGGACTGGCATTCGTCCTTCATGCGGACGATTCCAGCAGAAAGATCAAGGTCCGAGTCAATCCTCAGTATCCCGAACTTGCCAGGCGCATGAATGTTTCAGGGGCGGTGAAGCTCGAATTGGTAGTCGCCGCCAACGGACAGGTCAAGTCTGTGCGGCCACTCGGCGGGCATCCGCTTCTTATCGACGCGGCCCAGTCTGCCGTTAAGCAGTGGAAGTATGAACCCGGCCCGGAAGCGACTGAAGTTGTAGAAATCCGGTTCAATAACGGGAATTAGCAGAACGTAATTCTTTCAGGTGGATTTGAAATGACAATCGCAAAAAAGCTTTATTACGGCTGCGGCGCGATGGTTCTCATCGTGTTTCTGCTGGCACTTATTAACATCGGGGCTTTGGAACGGGAGCGGGCGGCGAAAAAAAGCGCTGGGCGCTCCTTCCAGCTATTGCGGGACACCTCTGCGCTGCAATACGCGCTGAGCGAAAACCAAATCCACCTGAACAACTATCTCTTAAGCGGCGACTCCAGCGAAGCTGACAAAGTGCTCACAGGCGTGACCAATGTAGAGGAGGGTATTCACCGCACGGAAATCAACGCCACTCTTGAAGAAAAGATGGCTCTCGAGCGCCTCGAAGACGCCGAGCACGAATGGAACGACCACTTCGCTCGTCCTCTGATCGAGAAGCGCAGGCAAGTCGATGCCGGCAATGCGACCGTCGCAGACCTGCAGATTTTCTATCTGCAGCAAACCCCGGCTGACTGGTTGAAGAAAGTTCGCGATCCGATCGATGAGACCATGACCGCTACGACGCTCACCCTGACTCAGCAGCAGAGCTCTGACGAACGGTCGGGCAACATCACCCTCGCGCTGTCGGTTGTCTTTGCATTGCTTGCCATCGGCGCCGGCGTGGGCATCTCCTACTTCATCACCAGTTCCATTACGGAACCGCTGTCTTATCTGATGGCAGCGGCACGCGAGATTGGGGACACCGGTGATCTCGACCAGAAAATCGACATCGACCGTCGAGACGAAATCGGCGAGCTGAGCAAGAGCTTCAACAAGATGATCGCCTATTTGAAAGAAATGGCAGGAGTCTCGGAAGCCATTGCCGGCGGCGATCTCACGGTACAAGTTCAACCGCGCTCGCAGCGCGACACATTGGGCCGCGCTTTCGGCGAGATGACTATTGGCTTGCGCGCTCTGGTGAAAAACGTGCGCGACGGCGCCTCGCAGGTCGCCGGCGGGTCGAACGAAGTGGCCAGCGCCTCCGATGAGTCGGCCAAGATCAACATCCAGGCAGCCTCTGCTATCGACGAAGTCACGAGCACCATGCACGAGATGAGCATCAACGTGCAGCACATGGTGAAGAACACGCAGACGCAGGCGTCCAGCGTCAGCGAGACCTCGGCATCGATCGACCAGATGGTCGCGTCAATTCAGCGGGTGGCCGACACTGCCAAAGTTCTGCTCGACATCTCGCAGCGCTCGCGCGAGGAAGTCCACAGCGGCCTTCAGACGATGGAGAAGGCCACCGACGGTCTGAACCGCATCAACACATCGATCATCGCGTCGTCGCAAATCATTGGCGAGCTTGGAGCGCGGGCCGACAGCATTGGAAAAATCGTTGAAGTCATCGACGACCTCGCCGAGCAAACGAATCTGCTGGCACTGAATGCCGCGATTGAGGCTGCGCGCGCCGGGGAGCACGGACTTGGGTTTGCCGTGGTCGCCGATGAAGTTCGCAAACTCGCAGAAAAATCCGCGCAATCCACCCGTGAAATTTCTGAACTCATTCAGAGCATCCAGAAAGAAGCGCGCAAGGCGGTCGAGAACATGGAAAAGAACACGTCCATTGTCAACGACGGGCTGATCCATGGAACCGACCTCAGCGCCGCACTCAAGAAGATCTCCAACGTCGTAACCGAGGTTTACAAGTTCGCGCAAGAGATCGGCGCAGCCACCAATGAGCAATCCAATGGATCGTCGCAGATTGCCCGCGCGACCACGCGTCTAAACGAAATTACGCACGAGATCAATTCTTCCGTTGAAGAGCAGGCCTCGGGAGCGCAAGCCGTGGTCCGGGCCATGGAGAAGATGCGCGAGCTGGTGCAGCGCTCAACTTCCGGCTCAACCGAGCTGGCGGCTTCGGCGGACCAGATGTCCAAGATGTCGCGCGCGCTGCTTGAGTTGATGGACCGCTTTGTGCTCGAGTCCCTGAATGGGAACGGCCATGGCCGGCACACCAATGCTGGATCGCGCAGCCAGGAGTACAACACGTTGTCCCGTTACGCGACCATCAATTAGCCGGCATCGCTGAGGATCACATGGCCAAGGACTTACAACTGGTAGGGTTCCGTATCGGGAAGGAGACATACGGCGTTCCCATCCGTCTTGTGCACGAGATCGTGCGCCTCCCGGAAATCACCGCTGTTCCCGACTCGCCCGACTACATCGAAGGGGTCATTAACCTGCGCGGCAAGATCATCTCGATCGTCGATCTGCGCAAACGCTTTGGCGAAGCCCGCATCGAGGCCAGCCGCAAAAACCGCATTCTCGTGGCAGAGATCGAAGGCAAGATGGTCGGACTGATCGTCGATGCGGCGTCCGAAGTCATTCGTGTTCCCGAATCGGAGATCGAAGCGCCGCCTGAGGTATTTGAGGAAAGCGAAATCAAGTATGTCACCGGCCTAGGCAAGCTCAATGGCAGGCTGGTGATCCTGATCGATCTCACCAAGATTTTGCAGAAAGGCGAATTGCGGCGTATCGGCGATATGGCGCCCGCGCTCGCCTGAAGTTATTCACGGAGCGCCGCGACGGACTCTCCCCTCTCGTCACGGTGACATGCACAAGAGAGCTCAATGGCAACGTTCACTGTACCGGTAAACATCAGCGAAGCCGAACTGAAACTCCTGCAGACACTGGTCTACCAGGAGTGCGGGATGCACTTCGACGAGCGCCGCGTTCACTTTCTTCAGGACCGCCTGCAGCGCCGGCTGAAAGCATGCAGCCTCGACAGCTTCTATAGCTACTACCGTCTGCTCACCAGCCGCGACGGCAAGGGAGAGTTGAGCGCGCTGTTGGAGAATCTCACCGTCAACGAGACCAGCTTCTTCCGCAACAAACCCCAGCTTGAGCTTTTTCAGAAAGTGATTCTCGAAGAGATCCTGCACCGTAAGCAATCGCGGCGCGACTGGACTCTGCGTTGCTGGAGCGCGGGTTGCTCTACCGGCCAGGAGCCGTACACCATGGCCATGCAGATCGCGGACGCGCTCGCGTACTACTACCTGCGCAATCCGCTGCCGTTTGAGATGCCCTCGCCCAAGCCGCTGATTCCACCGCCATGGAAGGTGGAGATCCTCGCTTCGGACATCAGCTATGCCGCGCTGCGCAGCGCGCAGGAAGCGTCATATTCCGATCTGCAGATGGAGCCGGTGGACTATACCTATCGCCTGCGGTACTTCGACAAGTCCGGCGAGCGCTATGCAGCCAAAAAGGGAATCAAAGAGCTGGTTCACTTCGACTTCCACAATCTCAAAACGGAATTCCTGCCCCAGCGCAACGACGTGATCTTCTGCCGCAACGTGATGATCTACTTCGACGAGGCCGAGCAAAAGCGGCTCATCGACAAGTTCTATCGCTGCTTGAATCCCGAGGGATATCTATTCGTCGGACACGCGGAGAGCCTGTTCGGACTCACCGACAAGTTCCGCATGATCCACCAGAACAACGGCACGGCCTACCAGCGAATCGAGGCAACGATTTGAGCTTCTTTTCCGAGGAACGGTCATCCGAGCTGAAGGACCTCTTCTTTGAGAGCGCCGCCGAGCTGTTGCAGGCGCTGAATGATGAAGGTCTCAAGCTCGAGCAGCGCGGCGCAGACGCGGAAGTCGTGCGCGAGACGCGCCGTACCGTCCACACGCTTAAAGGGGACTCGGCTGCATGTGGCTTCGATGAACTGAGCACGCTTGCCCATGAGCTGGAAGACGTTCTTACGCCGGAGATCGCTGCGCGCAGCAATGGCAAGCTTGCCGAGATCGTGCTGCAGGCCGCGGATGTCTTCTCCGCCATGCTCGCTGCTTATCGTGCCGGAGAACCAATTCCCGCACCGGTCTCGCTGCGCGATCAGATTCGCGAGCTCGTCGATAAGCCGCAAGCCAAGAACATTGTTCCTTATAAACTCAGCGGACATTTTGCCTGGACCGAGTATGAGCAGATGGCGATCCAGCAGGCTCTCCTGCGCGGCCAGATCGTGTACAACATCGCCCTCGCCATCGATCCCGGCTGCCCGATGAAGGCGGCCGCCGTACAGCTGGTGAGGAACGTCCTCGCCGAAACCGGCGAGGTCCTGGCGGTTTTCCCCGATTCCTCGGTCCCTCCGGAACAGCTCGACGTAATTGAGTTCTGTTTGTCGAGTTCGCAGCCTGCAGAACTTATTGCCAGGAAATGCCGAGTACCTTCGCTCATCTCCGATGTTCTGGTCGAACCTCATGCTGCTGCCCTCGCCGAGCAACCGCGGAATCACATTGTTCCAACCGCGGAATCAAGTGACGATTCAGACGACGTTCTCGGATTGGCTGATACTGCGGCAGACGGCGGCGGCATCGACGCTTCGAGCGCAGCTCAGAACTCCGCCACCGGCAAGCTGCGGGTCGATGCCGACCGAATCGACGCTGTTCTTAACCTTGTAGGCGAACTCGTCATCGGCAAATCGATGCTCACGCAAACGCTTAGCGAGTTTGAAAAGCGCTTCGTCAAAGATCCTCTGCGCGTGAAATTCGCTGACGCCATGGCGTTCCAGGCGCGCGTTCTGAACGACCTGCAGAAATCGGTCATGAAGATACGCATGGTGCCGGTTGAGCAGGTGTTCCGGCGCTTGCCCCGCATCGTGCGGGATGTGGCAAAGTCTTGCGAAAAAGAAGTGGTGCTGCAGATTTCGGGTGAAGAGACTGACCTGGATAAAACCATCCTCGACGCTCTCAGCGAGCCGCTTTCGCACCTGGTGCGCAATGCCGTGGACCATGGCCTCGAGACTCCAGCGGAGAGGTTGGCGGCGGGCAAAGCGGCACAAGGCACGATACGGCTGAACGCATACCACCAGGGCAATCAAATCGTCATCGAGTGCGCGGACGACGGCCGCGGCATCGACAGCTACAAGCTGGTCAGCAAGGCGGTCCAAAATGGGATCGTCTCGCATGACGAAGCTGAGCGCCTGTCGGACACAGAAGCTCTCCAACTCGTGTTCCATCCCGGCCTGAGCACGGCCGAGCAGGTGACCGCGATCTCCGGACGCGGCGTCGGCATGGACGTAGTGCGCGCTGTCCTCGATAAGCTTAAAGGAACGGTTTCAATTGATTCCAAACCGGGAATCGGGACGACCTTCCTGCTCAAAGTGCCGCTCACGCTGGCGATTATCAAAGCCCTGATGTTCCGCGTCGCCGACCGGCTGTACGCGATTCCTCTGGCATCGGTGGTCGAAATCGCGCGCGCCAGTGGCTCTGAGGTCCACCGCGTCGATCAGCATGAGGTAATGCAGCTGCGCGAACAAGTCCTTACGCTCATTCGCCTGCGCCAGCTTGTGAAACCAGGGCCCATGCTCGCGAGCAAGAAGATCTTTGTCGTGGTCATCACACTCGGCGACCGCAAGTTCGGATTGATCGTCGACCAACTGGTAGGTGAAGAAGAGTTGGTTATCAAGGCACTGGACGACGATTTCGTCTCGACCGACCTGGTGAGTGGAGCTTCGATTCTGGGCGACGGCAGCGTCGTGTTGATTCTCAATCTTTCTGCAGTCATAGCACGGCTCGGCAAAGCGCCGGAGCTGACGGAGGCAGTTACAGCGTGAGCACTTCCCCCAAAGTTCGGGTATTGGTCATCGACGATTCGGCCCTGATGCGAAAGCTCATTCCGGGAATCCTGGCCAGGGATCCTGAAATCGAGGTCGTAGGGACGGCGATGGATGGAAATTTCGGTCTTAAAAAGATCGAAGAGTTGAAGCCGGACGTCGTGACGCTTGATCTTGAGATGCCGCGTATGGACGGCCTCGAGACCCTGCGTCAGATTACGCGCAACTACCGGCTGCCGGTGGTTGTAGTGAGTGCGCACAGCGTGAATGGCGCCACAGCCACCTTCAAGGCGCTCTCGCTTGGCGCATTCGATTTCGTGCCCAAGCCGTTCGATGCGGCTGTAGCGCACATGGAAGGAATTGCTGACCAACTGGTCGGCAAGGTTAAGGCAGCGGCCAAGGCGGGAGCGCCGAAGCCGCGAACATCGCTCGCCGAGAACGTGCGTCCGCAAAAACCAGTGCGGCGCCCCTATCGGCGAGCGGACAAAGTAATCGCAATCGGAATCTCTACCGGAGGCCCCAACGCGCTGCAGTATCTGCTGTCGCAACTTCCGGGAGATTTCGGCGGCGCCATCATCGTTGTGCAGCATATGCCGGAGGGTTTCACTGATCTGTTTGCGCAGCGATTAAACGAGTGTTGCGCCATTGAAGTGAAAGAAGCTCGCTCGGGCGACATGCTGCTCGCCGGACGGGCCTTGATTTGCCCCGGCAATCGCCATATGCGCGTGCGTCGCATGCCGCTGGGCGAGGTGGTTGTGCTGGGCGACGATGAAAAAATCAACGGGCACCGGCCCTCGGTGGACGTAATGTACCAGTCAGTCGCGCAGGAGTTGGGCGGCAAATCGATTGCGCTGCTGATGACAGGCATGGGCGAAGACGGAGCCGAGGGACTAGGTGAGGTGAAGGCGGCAGGCGGTTTGACCGTGGCCCAGGACGAGCATTCCTGCGTGGTCTTCGGCATGCCCAAAGCGGCGATCGAGCGTGGACACGCAATGCGCGTAGTGCCGCTGGATGCGCTGCCGAATCTCTTGATCCGCCACTGTGCGGAAGTGCAGGCGGAGAAGGCCGCCGTCGGAGATTAACGGAACCACTCCGGACCGGACGATGTTGGTTTAGGAAACGACCGGTCGACGTTGGTTTAGGGAAGGGCACGAGTTTAGTCGTGCCGTTAAGCGATTCGAAAATTGAGCGGCTTTAGCCGCTGAGGTAAAGGATATCGAGGGCCAAGCAACAGCAGTAAGGAGAAGAGTTATGGAGCAATTTGCGACGTTAGTTCGAGCTAAGGACAACAAACCGGTGCGCTACCTGATCGTGGACGACTCGATCTTCGCGCGCAAGAACATCGCGAAGATGCTGGAGTCGTTTGGCGGTACTGTGGTCGGGGAAGCCGGCGACGGCTGCACCGCGATCACCGAATACGAGCGTCTGCAGCCTGACCTCGTGCTCATGGATATCACCATGCCCCAGATGGAAGGCATCGAGGCCGCGGAACGCATCGTTCGCCAGCATGCGCAGGCCAAGATCGTGATGGTCTCCTCGGTCGGATATCAGGAGAACATCGTCGCAGCGCTGCAGAAAGGCGCGCGTCATTTCGTGCAGAAGCCGGTGAAGGCCGACGTGCTCTACGAGGTGATCCGCTACGTAATGGGCGACGAGGTCCTCACTCCGCAGGGCGTCGGCGCAGGAGCGTAATCCCCATGAAGATGGAATTGATCCAGCCGTTCATCAACTCCGCCGACGCGGTATTGGCGGAGAGCATGCAGTGCGAGACGCGAGTGGGCGACGTGAGCATGGAAGAGGAAACCTATCGCCGCAAAGGCGTCGCCGCCATCATCGAGATCACCGGCGACATCGAAGGCCGCATCATCCTCGACACCGATCCAGTTACGGCCATGCAGATCGCGAAGCATCTGGCCGGCGGCGACGTGGAGGCATCCGACGATCTGGTGCGCGAGACGGTATGCGAGCTGGCAAACATGGTCATCGGCAACGCCGTCACCAGCCTCAACGATCAAGGGTTTCGTTTCAAGATCGCGCCACCGGAGCTCCACACCGCGGAGCAAGGCCTGAGCGGCAGCGAAGAAACCGAGGCGCTGGTCATGTGCTTCGAGACGCCGAAGGGCAGCGTGTACATGAACATCGCCATGCGCTACAACCGCAGAAGGAAGGAAGAGCGGTCGGGCGCGGTCGTCGCGTAGCCGGGGTTAACACGGAGGTCACGGAGGTTTCTACGGAGGGCACGGAGCAGGATTGAAGATTGGGAGTTAGGCTGCGTCGCCTCCCTCGCGATTGCCTTCGTATCTGAGCGTTGCCACCAATTGCCGCAGCTCAGCGAGCGCGTGCTCGTCCGGCAACCCCGGGCGATTTACTAAAGGATCGAGTTCATAACATCTTTGTCGATAGGCATCAATCCGCTTGTCAATCTGAGAAGCGTCAACGAAATCGTTCCACTCTTGCGGGTACAGGCTCTTACCATCCAAGAATCGCTCGATTAGATCAGCAACTTCAGCTGCATTCCTTCTCCGTTTTGATTTGCGAAGCCCAAAAAACATGTCGCAAGCGTATCCTTCCGCCAAAATGGCTTCCCAACCTCCGTGTCCCTCGTTGAAACCTTCGTGACCTCCGTGTTAGCCCCCGGGTTCTTAACTCACCACGTACTTCCCTGCTTCAATCACTTTTCCGGCAATCTGCTGCTTCAGAGCAATGGTGTTCACTGGCTCATGCTTGGCCAGCCGGCGCAGGATCGCGGTCTGAATCCGCAGGTTGTCGCCTTCCGCGGCTGCTGCCAGCACTTTGCGCGCGGCCACCTCGATGCGCGCCATAGCTTCAGCGAAGTACAGCTGAGTGATGGCAGTCCCCTGCGTAGCGGCAGTTTCTCCCTGCGACTGAATCAGCTTCAATGTGCGCAGCAGCGCCGAATCCATGGCGAAGACGTCGATAATGATGTCCGCCATGGCGGCCATCACTTCCTGCTGCTCGGCGAGCTCCATCATGTAGCGCTGGGACGCAACTCCAGCCACGAATAACGCCATCTTTTTGGCGTTGGCCAGCAGAGTGCGTTCCGTACCAAGACTGCCTTCGACTTCCTCTCCGGCAGAAGGCCCGGACAGCACTTCATCCATCAGCTTCTTGATCGCGGGCATCAGCGCAAGCTGCCCGCCCATCGCCCGCTTCATCAGCCATCCGGTGATGATCATGCGATTGATTTCGTTCGTACCCTCGAAGATGCGATTCACGCGTGAGTCACGATAGGCGCGCTCGGCCGGATACTCTTCCACGAAACCATAGCCGCCGTGGATCTGCACCACATGATCGACGACCTGATCCAGCATCTCGGTGCCCCAGACTTTCAGAATCGAACATTCGACTGCATACTCTTCGATTCCTTTTCGGATCTGTGTCGAGGCATCCGGACTCTTCTTGTCGATATCGCGCAAGGCCTCATCGATCATGCCCACCGTGCGGTAAGCCAGGGCTTCGCCGATATAGATACCGGTGGCAATGTCGGCAAGTTTTTCCCGAATCAAGCCGAACTCGGACAAAGTCTTGCCAAAAGCCTTGCGCTGCTTGGCATAGGACAATGCAGCCATGAGCGAGGTCCTCGCCCCGCCTACACAGCCCGCTCCCAATTTGAAACGACCGATGTTGAGAATGTTGAAGGCAATCACGTGGCCTTTGCCGATTTCTCCCAGCAGGTTCTCTACCGGCACTTTGCAGTCATTCAGAATCAGCGGACAGGTGGACGAGCCGCGAATGCCAAGCTTCTTTTCCTCGGCTCCCACTGAGAAGCCCGGGAACGTGCGCTCGATGATGAACGCCGAGAACTTGTCGCCGCCAATCTTGGCGAAGACGACATATACGTCGGCAAAGCCGGCATTGGTGATCCACATCTTCTCGCCATTGAGGATGTAGTGCTTTCCGTCAGGAGAAAGTTCAGCACGCGTCCGGCAGTTCAAGGCATCCGAGCCCGAAGAGGACTCCGAAAGCGCATAGGCGCCGATCCATTCTCCGGTCGCAAGCCTGGGCAGATATTTCTTCTTCTGCTCCGGCGTGCCGAAATAGACAATCGGCAGCGTGCCGATGCCAACGTGCGCGCCCCAGGTGACGCTGAAGCTGCCGCACTTGGCGATGCGGTCGGCGATGATCGCCGAGGTCACCTTGTCCATTTCCATCCCGCCGTACTCCTCCGGGATGTCAGCGGTGGCGAGCCCCAGCTCGCTGGCTTTGCGGATCAGCTCGCGAGAAACCGAGTAGTCCTTGTGCTCGATCTTCTCGATCTGCGGAACGATCTCCTTGAGCGCAAATTCCTCGATCGTCTGCGCGATCTGCTGGTGCTCGTCGGTAAAGTCTTCCGGAGTGAAGATATCTTCGGGAGCGCGATCTTCAATCAGGAAACTTCCGCCTGCGATTCTCGTTTTGGGAACAGCCGCTGTTGCCATACACCCTCCACACCCGGGTTAACACCAAGGTCACTAAGGTTTCTACGAAGGACACGGAGAGAACAAATCTCTAGCGCCAATCGTAGCCATTTACTACTCGCTTGATCCCGTCCCTAAGGTGCTCCACATGAAAATTGATCAGCAAGCCCAGCGACTTGCCGGTAAGCCGCAAATAAGACAGCAGTTGCGATTTGTGCACTGAAGCGATTGCCTCCGCACACTTGATCTCCACAATCACCAGGTCTTCAACCAGCAAATCGAGCCGATATCCAACGTCAAGCCGCAGATTGTCATACACCAACGGAAAAGGGACCTGCGTTGCAACCTTCAGCCCATTCTTTTGCAATTCGTACAACAAGCAGGCTTCGTAGGCGCTCTCCAGCAGGCCAGGCCCCACAGCCGTATGGACCTTCATCGCCGCGGCGATAATCTTGCCGCTCACCTGTTCGGGCGTGTATGCCGGTTGAGGAGCCGCTCCCACTTTTTATGTCTCCGTGTCCTTCGTTGAAACCTCCGTGACCTTCGTGTTAACCCCGGTAATCATTGAACGTTCTCGATAATCCCTGCCGCGCCCATGCCGCCGCCTACGCACATCGTCACCAGTCCGTACTTCCCATTTCGGCGCTTCAGTTCGCGGATGATGCTCGCCGTGAGCTTCGCCCCGGTGCAGCCCAGGGGATGGCCCAGCGCAATGGCTCCGCCGTTCGGGTTCACCTTCGCCGCATCCAGTTCTCCTGCTTTGATGACGGAAAGCGACTGCGCGGCGAATGCTTCATTCAGTTCAATTACGTCGATCTGGTCGAGCGTCAGCCCCGCCAGCTTAAGAGCTTTGGGAATGGCGTACACCGGGCCGATCCCCATCTCTTCCGGCTTATATCCCGCGGTAGCAAAGGCAACGAAACGGGCCAGCGGCTTGATGCCAAGTGCCTGAGCGCGCTCAGCGGACATCACCACGGTAGCGGCCGCGCCGTCCGACATTTGCGACGAATTGCCGGCGGTCACTCTGCCACTGGCGTGGAATGCAGGCTTGAGTCCGGCAAGCGCTTCCATGGAGGTGTCGGCGCGCGGTCCATCGTCCATTTTGAACTCGATGTCAATACGCTTAGGCTTGCTGCCGTTAGGAGTAGTGAAGCTCACGGGCACGGCAACGACCTCGTCGTCGAACTTGCCGGCGGCGATTGCAGCCATCGCGTTCTTGTGGCTGCGCAGCGAGAATTCGTCGGCCTGCTCGCGCGTGATGTTGAAGCGCTGCGCCAGACGCTCCGCAGTGAGTCCCATGGAGAGATACGCGTCGGGATAGTGCTCCACCAGCCACGGATTCGCGCTCACCTTGTTGCCGCCCATTGGGATCATTGTCATCGACTCGACACCGCCGGCCAGAATCACATCGGCGCTGCCGGATCGAATGCGATCGGCGGCCATGGCGATCGATTGCAGACCCGAGGAGCAAAAGCGATTGATGGTCATCGCCGAACACTCGACCGGCAAACCGGCGCGGAGCGAAGCGATGCGAGCCACGTTCATTCCCTGCTCGGCTTCGGGCATGGCGCAACCGAAGATCACGTCTTCGATCTCTTTTGGGTCGAGCTGCGGGATGCGCGCGAGCGCTCCCTTAATGGCGACCGCCGCCATCTCGTCGGGACGCGTGGCGCGCAGGCCGCCTTTAAAAGCTCGTCCCACCGGTGTGCGAACGGAAGTTGCAATTACGACTTCTCGCATGTGCTGCACCCAGGGTTAACACGGAGGGCACGAAGGTCGAACGGAGGACACGAACAGATACCTAGCCTTCCAAACTTTCTCATTCTCCGTGTCCGTCGTAGAAACCTCCTTGACCTTCGTGTTAACCCAAGGC
>JAFAUE010000402.1 GCA_019243475.1 Acidobacteriota bacterium
GCAAGCGGTGATGCAGCTTGCCCAAAACCATGTACCACTACACCGCGACGTGATACTCGTCTCCGAAGCGGACGAGGAGAGCGGGCCATACAACACGACGTGGCTCGCCAGCTCACATTGGGATCTGATTAGTTGTGAGTTTGCCCTCAACGAGGGCGGCTGGATCATTCAGGACGCCGCAGGCCACGTGCAGTACGTGAGCGTCTCAACGGCGGACAAGCTATCAATTCCCGTATTGATCACCGCGACCGGAAATTCTACGCACTCGTCAATGCCTACGCCCGACAGCGCGATCTACGCTCTTGCCGGCGCACTCACCCGCCTTTCCAAATATGAAACTCCGCTCGAACTGATTCCCAGCACTCGCGAATTTTTCGCCACGCTGGCAAGAGTCAGCCAGCCGCCGCTTTCGAAGGAACTCGGCACCCTTCTCAACAGCAAAGATCCCGCACAGGTGCAGGAAGCCGACCGGCAGGTGAGTGAAAATCCGCTTTTCCATGCGCTGCTGCGCAACACAATTGCGCCCGTGCTCTTAAAAGGAGGTTTCCGCGGCAACGTCATCCCTGGCTCGGCTCAGGCGACTGTGAATGTACGTTTGATTCCCAATACGGATTTTGACGCCTTACTCTCCCGCATGCGGCAGGTCATCAACGATCCTCACGTTGAGGTCTCGCTGGCATCGCCCGACACGCCGGAAGGGCAGCGTGCCGCTGCGCTCCTGAAGCTCAGGTCAAGCCTAAGTCCTTCCAGCAAAGACACCGCGCTTTACCGCGCGTTGCAAGAAAGCGCGCACGCAATTTGGCCCGAGGCTCCGGTGACCACTTACCTATTCCAGGCGGGAACGGACGCCGGCGCGTGGCGCAGCCATGGTGTTCCTGTTTACGGAATTTATCCTTACCCGATCACTGCCGAGGATCTGCGGCGTATGCACGGCAACGACGAGCGCGTCTCCGTCCATTCTCTCGAGCAAGGGACGGAGCTGATTTATAAAACGCTGCTGCAGGTCGAGTCAGAGTAGCGGGCGGTCGCGTCATCAGCGGCTGCTATGATTTTGAGCGGAATGGCCTCTTCCTCAGTCACTCGCCGCCCTGGTCTGGTGGTGGTGGGTGAATTCTTTCTTGATCTGATCTTTTATGCTCTGCCTGATCTTCCCAGATTGGGAGAAGAGGTGAAGACGCGCCATTTTGCTCAGCTTCCAGGAGGAGGACTGGCAACCACATCGTTGGTCGCCTCCAGACTGGGAACGCCTACCGCAGCGATCGCCAGGGTTGGAGCAGATGCGCGTTCGAGTCCGGCATGGCGAACTCTTGAGGACAACGGCGTTTCTGTGGATGCGTGTGAATTCTCTCCATCGCTCCCCACCGCGCGCACGGTGTGCGCTGCCTTCAATGGCGATCGCATGATGATTACGCACGACGTAATCAATCAGCATTTGGAAAAGTTATTGAGCCGCCCCGCGGGGCAGCAAGCTTTGCGCCGGGCGAAGCACGTGCATCTCGCATGCGCACTGTGGCCTATCCCCACATGGCTTTCATGGATAAACCGTCTGCGCACCCGCGGTCTAAGCGTCTCGGCCGACATAGGATGGAATCCCGAAATGTTCAAATCGCCGGGCCTGCCGCGGTTGCTCCAACAACTTGAGTTCTTATTCCCGAATGAGATCGAGGCTCGGGCTATCACCGGAGAAAAGACCACCGAACGCGCGTTGAGAAAGCTCGCCGACGTGGTGCCTGTACCACTCATCAAGTTAGGACAAAGAGGTTCGATGGCAATAGAAAATAGGAAAATGGTGGAGGTAGCGCCGCTGCCGGTCCGCTCGATCGACGCAACTGGCGCAGGCGACGCGTTCAATGGTGGCTTTCTCCATGCCTATCTTTCCGGATGGAAACTCGAAGACTGTCTCAGAGCGGGAAACGTTTGCGGTGCTCTGGCGACCACCGGAGCCGGCGGTTCCTCTGTTCTTCCGTCGGCAACAAAGCTGCGAAAGTTAATGAGCCGGCTCAAAACCAATTCCGGCGAAATGACCCGCCGTACAACAAATAGGAGAACAATCGGGTAATGAAGATTGCAATAGTGGGCGCGGCCGGCGTAAGAACGCCGCTTCTGATCTATGGACTGTCGGAGGTCTCACGGCGCATCCCAATTTCAGAAGTTGCATTTTGGGACATCGATTCCGCGCGCCTGGCCGCTATGGGCAAGGTTTCGCGTGCCATGGCGAAACGCAGCCGGCTCCCAGCAAGCCTCGAGGTTTGTTCGACGCCGGAGAAAGCTCTGGAAGGAGCGAGCTACGTAATCACCAGCGTGCGCGCCGGAGGCATCGAGGCCCGCGTAAAAGACGAAACCATCGCCCTTGCTCACGGATTGGTCGGACAAGAGACCGTCGGCGCGGGCGGATTCGCGTGCGCGATGCGCAATCTGGCCGTCATGCTCGAATATGCGCGCATCATCGAGCGAATTGCTCCAAAAGCGGTCGTAGTCAATTTCACGAATCCAGTCGGCATCATTTCTCAAGGGCTCCTGAACCACACAGCGGTGAACGTAATCGGAGTGTGCGACACTCCTCTTGAAACTTTTGAGTCCATCGCAACCGCACTCGGGAAAAACCCTTTCGAGCTTGACTTCGACTACTTAGGACTAAACCATCTGGGATGGGTGCGCTCAGTCCGAACTTCAACCGGTGAAGACTTGCTACCAACAATTCTTGCCGAACCTGAGCTGGTCAAGAAATGCTACCGACACGCTCTGTTTCCACCCGAGTTCATTCAAAAACTAGGCCTGCTTCCTACTGAATATCTTTACTTCTATTACTTCCCCGACATTGCCTATCGCAATACGAAACGTACAGGACGATCTCGAGGCGAGGCGATCTCTCAAATGAACCGGGAGCTGTTCCAGCGACTCTCCGACTCTCCCGAATCGAAACTCATCGAGATCTATGAAAATTACTTGCGCGAGCGGAACGCCTCCTACTTCAGCATCGAAGCCACTGCCGGCACGGTGCGCAAAGAAGGACAGGAACTCTATTCGCAATTCTCAGGATACGAGCGCATTGCAACCATGGTGTTGGAAGCGCTCAACGCGGAATCACCAACTTCTATCCCGCTTACAGTTCGGAACAACGGTGCGCTCGAGGACCTCCAACCCAACGATGCTGTCGAGTTGCCGTGTGCAGTGTCCTCGAAAGGAGTAACTCCCGCGCGGGTTGGCAATGCGCCCCAGGCCGTAAAAGACTTGTTGCGGCAAGTGAAGGAATATGAGCGTTTAACTGTCCAAGCCGCCGTGAATCACTCCGAAGCGGCTGCGGTGAGCGCTCTGGTCACAAACCCTTTGGTAGTTCAGGAGAAGGTTGCGACCGAAGTGCTGTCAGACTATATGCAGGCTTTTGGCAACGAGATGGGCTTGCACTCGTGACGGAATAGGTCGTTGGTTTCGGCATCGCGCGGTTACTCAACATCCGCTTCATCGTGTAGGAGTGTCGGCGGATCGTGGCCTAGAATGGCGCCTCAGTTCTTGGGTTCTTTTAGCCGCCTAAGCTAATTCTTGGCCGTCAACTACGAATGGCGTTGCTAAACATAGCGCTTCCGGAGTGCCTGCTTCCGTGCTAGCACAAGAACGATGGAGAGCGCAGAAAATCTTGCTGGTCATCCGAGTCGGAACGGTGGGCTCAGAATGGGTGCGCGGGACAAATTCCCTGCAAATTCCCTGCGAATTCCCTGCCCAGTCGCGAAAACCCGCTATCCATGCGGGTCTGCGGGGAGAAGTTTTTTAGCACGGGAAAATTTCCCTGCCAAATTCCCTGCGCAGGGAATTTCGGGTTGCAGACCTCTCTATGGAACTTCCTAAGCAGCGGTCGTACAGGCCGGCTGATCTTGCTGCCCTTGTCGGGCGCCAGGTTGGTACGTCAGAGTGGATGACGGTTACCCAAGACGCAATCAATAGGTTTGGGGAGGCGACCGGCGACACGCAGTGGATCCATACCGATCCGGAGCGCGCCAGGCGGGAATCTCCCTACGGATCGACGATCGCGCATGGCTTCCTAACCTTGTCGCTGCTCGGCACGCTCTTTCACAGTGCAGTTCACATCGATGGTGTGCGGCTCGTTGTGAATTACGGCCTGAACCGCGTCCGCTTTCCCGCCCCGGTACGGGCAAACTCCCTCATTCGAGCCGTCTTTCTGGTCCGTAGTCACAAAGACGTTGAAAGAGGTTGTGAGGTCGCATTTGATGTCCACGTCGAAGGCGAAGGCCTGAGCAAGCCCTGCTGCATCGCCGAATGGATCCTGCGCTTCTATGAATGAAGACAGATTCAGCGTCGCCGGGAATCGCTATTCCATCGGGAAGGCTATAACCGCGGGAGTTCTTCGAAAACCGCGGGTGGAAACCGCCAGATAGGCAATGCCGATGACAAACCACACTCCGCCCACACTCTTCGCGAGAGAGTTCAGGTTCCACCAAATGAGTGTGCAGAAACAAGCCCCCGCTAGAGGAAGGACGATGTCCACGATAACGTTCATCCTTACGTTCGAGCGTCGCCTAACAGCAAATTGCCAGAAGGTCGCAAGGTTGACGCCGATAAACGCAAGAAAGGCGCCGAAATTCAGCAACTCGCCCGCGTGCTCATAAGCATTCCCAACCTGGTTCAAAAGTACGGCGCCGGCGAAGCTCAAAAGCCCAATCAGCACGAGGTTATAAGTCGGAGTGTTGCTGCCCGGACTTAAGTGGGCAAAAAAGCGACGCGGCAGAACATTGTCGCGGCCCATTCCGAAGAGCAGGCGAGCAGCACCCAGTCCGCCGGTGAGCGCACTTCCGAACGCCGCCAGGATTACGATCGCGCCCATCGCGTTGAACAAAATGCCGCCGCCGACGCGCCGGCATACGTCCATGAACGCGGTTTCCAAATTGGGAAAGGCGTGCCACTCGGGCCAAACGAGCTGTGCTAGATACACAAGCAGACAGCCAAATAGTCCGGTAAACACGCAGACCAGAACCGTAGCAAGCAGCACGTTGCGCTTCGGATTTTCGACGTCTTCCGCGAGCGTTGTAACTCCATCGAATCCGATGTAAGTCAGCGCGGCGAATGACGTGGCTCCCCAGATCTTTCGAGCATCGAAAGTGCGAGGGTCATAAAAAGGACGCGTAGAAAACAGGCCGCTGAAGCCATCTGCTCGTAACAAGAAACGCAAGGCCAGTACCAGGAACGCGCCAACAACGACGAACATCAGCGCCAAAAGCATTTTGTTAGCGCGAGCCGAGGTCCGAATTCCGCGAAGATTCAACAGAGTTATGACCCCGGCAATCAATGCTGCCCACACTGCGAATGGGACGCTGTGAATGTATCGTTCGTGCAGGGCTGTCGAAATCCAGATTGTGTTGATAAGCGGCTGCAGGAGATAGTCAAGGAACATCGCCCAGCCTGCGAGAAATCCCAAATAGGGATTCAACCCGCGGCCGACATATGTGTACGCAGAACCTGCGGAGGGATAGAGCGCCGCCATGCGCCCATAGCTCACTGCTGTGATCATCATTGCGACCATGGCAATAAGAATGATCGTGGCGAAATGCCCATCCGAGAGACTCTGCGCGACGCCGTATAACGGGACGGGAGCAATTGGCTGGATGAGCACAATGCCGTAGAAGACCAGGTCCCACAGCGTGAGGACCCGTTTCAAATGCGGAACAGCCGCAGGATTCGGCGCGCCGGAATCGGTCATCGCGCGACTTTCGACACCTTCTCTGCGGAAACATTCCATCCATCCACGACGACCTGCGGCTCACCCGCTCCGAAATCGCGCGCGCTAATCGGTGTCCTCACCGTGCGACTTTCGCCAGGGAGCAGCGTAACGTAGTTGTCGTCCCAGAGAAGCGGCGGTGCGTCGGTGGTCGCAGGGCCTGCCTTCAATCCGCAGTGAACCAACAAAGCCAGCGCTTTTCCGGCGTTGTACAAATGCACGGACAGATACTCTTGCTTTCCCAAATGCTCCGTTATGTCAGCATATTCAACTTTCACATGCGGCATGTTGGCCAGTGCCGTCATGTCTGGGTACGTCGCCGGTGTCGTGTAGTAGTTACTTTTTTCGAAATCCAATTGGGCAAGCTGAGTTGGAACCCAATAGAAATTTGAACTCAGGGTTTTGCC
>JAFAUE010000503.1 GCA_019243475.1 Acidobacteriota bacterium
CGTCGATTGTAGCGACAGGAACGGACATCTCAAACGCACAGCGGCAGCTTTCCGTCACGCAGATTGTGGACAGGAATGTCGCGGCACGAGGCGGACTCCAGGCGTGGCGAAACGTCAATGCGCTCACAATGAGCGGCAAGATGGATGCCGGCGGAAACAATCGGCCGACGCTTCCGACACCGGGGCAAAAAGCTGTTCAGAGGCTAGTCCCGCAACGCTCGGCCGAACAGGTTCAACTGCCTTTTGTCATCGAGCTAAAGCGGCCACGCAAAGTGAGAGTTGAGCTGCAGTTCAACGGACAAACAGCACTCCAGGTTTTTGATGGAACCCATGGATGGAAGCTACGCCCTTTCCTCAATCGCCGCGAAATCGAGACTTATACCGAGGAAGAATTGAAGTCAGCATCATCCGAAGCCGAGCTTGACGGCTTTCTTGTTGATTATGCCGCCAAAGGTACGAAGGTTGAATCAGTAGGAACGGAAAAGGTTGACGACCGCAATACTTACAAGCTCAAACTTACCCTGAAAAACGGAGAAGCCGTCCACTTGTGGATCGATGCCGAGACCTTTCTCGAAACAAAAATGGAAGGCCGCCCTCGACGACTGGATGGCAAGTACCATCCAGTTGAAGTCTATTACCATGATTTCCGTTCAGTTAACGGTCTCATGATTCCATACTTACTTGAGACCGTAGTCCAAAATGTCACCAAACTAGCTGATCCACGGACTATGGCCGAGAGAATCATCATTGACAAAGTAGTAGTTAACCCGAAGCTCGATGAATCACTGTTTATGAAGCCTCACATCTAGTCGAGTTCAGGAGGCAAGCGGTGCGCCACACTCGTTTGCAGGAGAATCCATGGGGTGTCGGGCCAAGGCAGCTTCATAACGAGGTGACAAATGAGATTCTCGGCTCACTCTAGATCCATTCGAATTCTCACTACCATTGTCTTCCTGGCGGTTGGGATCCTCGCTCCAACAGCCTCGTCACAAGTTTCGTCCGTCGTAACCTTGCTGGCGTCACCCAATCCGGCAGCCCACGGCGTTCCGGTCACACTGACAGCTGGAGTTCTGCAGAAGGTCACTCCCGAGGCGACGGGTACAATGATCTTCTACGATACAGATGGCAGCCAACTCGGCACAGCTGACCTAGATAGCTCTACCGGTGCTGCCACACTAATAGTTTCCACGCTTGCAACCGGCAAACACTCGCTGACAGCCTCCTATAGCGGGGATTCAAATTACCTTCCCGGTACATCTCAGCCACTCACAGAGACTATTCTGGCGGCGCAAACACCCACAGTAACGAGCGTCAGTTCGTCTCTGAATCCCTCTACCGTCGGGGCAGGCGTGGCGTTCACCGCGACGATCGAAGCCGCTTCGAGCACCCGAAACCCCACGGGTCAAGTGACTTTTTATGATGACGTTACAGTTTTGGGAACGGCTCCCGTTGTAACCGAGGGTACAGGCTCGGAGTTTTTTCACCGCGCCCATTTGCCGGCAATTACATCTTTAACCTTGGGCTCGCACCCGATTACCGCGGTGTACTCAGGTGACAGTTCTTACGCAGGAAGTACGTCTGCAGTTCTCAATCAAGTTGTGCAGCCTATACCTGTTTCACCGACTACTACTGCGCTTAGTTCGAATCCGAATCCGTCGATAAGCGGGCAATCTATAACGTTCACGGCAATTGTGAGCTCTGCTGTAAGTTCGTCGTCGGGAATCCCAACCGGGACAGTGCAGTTTACGGATAACGGAGTAGTGCTGGCCGTTGTGGACCTTGATTCCACGGGTCAGGCCGTTTTCAGCACCTCTCTCACAGTGGGCACACATACGATCGTCGCTTCATATAGTGGGGACAGTAATTTTGCGGAAAGCTCTTCCCCGCCTCTGAATCAGCAAGTCTTACCGCCTCCTCTAGTTCCTACATCCGCGGCGCTTACTTCCTCCGATCCTCAGCCAACTTCGGGAGAGCTAATCACCCTTACAGCCACAGTGACTCCGACTTCGGGAGGGAATGGGATACCAACTGGAACCGTCACGTTCCAAGATGGATCGACGACACTCGACGTGATCACTTTGGACCAGAATGGTGCAGCTACACTTTCTACGGCCTCACTATCCGTGGGCGCTCACACAATCCTCGCGTCATACAGTGGAGACTCGGTTTTTGCAGCCAGCTCGGCAACGCTGAGCCTGGTGGTAAATCCGCCTTCCAATGTTCCTACCCAAACTGTTGTTGGGCCATCGGTCAATCCTTCGATGTACGGCAGCTCAGTCAGCTTCACAGCCCTCGTCACCGGCGATGGAGGGACGCCTACTGGCACAATTATTTTCACGCTAAGCTCGGCTGCCTCCTCCGTCACGACAGCTCCCGTGAGCTTGGATTCAAGTGGCCAGGCAGTGTTCACAACGGCAGCCCTACCTACTGGTCTGGTTTCGGTGGTCGCGGTTTACTCCGGGGACACCATGTTTGCGGGTAGCACCTCAGCGACGCTGAACGAGACTATAAACCAGGCACCCACGATGACAGCGGTGGTCTCTTCCGCAAATCCCGCCACGGTAGGGACTTCAATCAACTTCACTGCGACGGTGATGTCGGGTACGAGCGGCACACCGACGGGATCGGTCACGTTCCAGGATGGAACTTCCAATATCGGATCGGCCAATCTGGACGGAAACGGGAAAGCACAAGTGACATTGTCCACTCTTAGCCCGGGTCCCCACAACATTGTTGCGTCCTATCTGGGTGACATCAACTTCTTGCCGTCGGATAATTCTTCGTCACCGCTGGTGGAGACGGTAAATCAGGCCACGACTACGACGGCGCTCACCTCATCTTTAAATCCGGCAGCAGTGGGAGCGCCGGTTACTTTCAGCATCTCCGTGACGTCGACTGGAGGTACTCCGACGGGCTCCGTGACGCTCCAGGACGGGGCTTCTACCCTTGGATCAGCAGTACTGAACGGAAGCGCTCAGGCGCAACTCACTATTTCCCAACTCAACGCCGGTTCCCATAGCATCGTCGCTTCCTACAGCGGCGATGCGAACTTCCAGGTTTCCACTTCTACATCGCTAGTGGAGACGGTTAACCAAGCGTCCACGGTCACTACCTTAGTGTCTTCGATCAATCCGGCATCGGCCGGCGCACAGCTTATCTTTACCGCGAGCATAAGCTCTAGTGCAGGCACTTTGACACCAACAGGCTCAGTTAATTTCCTTGACGGCGGAGCGAGTATCGGGTCTGCGGTGCTCAGCGGCAATGGACAGGCACAAGTGGCAGTATCAACACTCGCTGTGGGGTCCCACACTGTTGTGGCCTCGTATAGCGGAGATACGAACTTCCAAACCTCTGTCTCTGCGCCGCTGGTAGAGGTCATTAATCCCGCAACGATCGCAACTGCTACAACTTTGGCTTCCTCGGCGAATCCTGCGATTCTGAACTCGCCGATTACCTTCACCGCAACTGTCACTTCCAGCAGCGATAGACCAACAGGATCGGTGATCTTTCAGGACGGAGGTTCACCAATAGGATCGGCGACGGTCCACCTAAGCGGACACGCGCGACTTACCATCGATAGTCTTAGCGTCGGCTCGCACAGTATCACCGCCGTCTATAGCGGAAATGGGAACTTCCAGCCGTCTCTTTCTGCTCCGCTGATCGAGACTGTGGAATTACCGGCTCCGCCGCCCCCCGCAGCAACGGCCAACTTGGCGATAGCGGGGATCGAGTCGGATAAAAACGTCGAGCCTGGTGAACTGTTGGTTTACGTCGTGACCGTGATTAATGCAGGTCCGGGTGCCGCAAACGGAGTGAATCTTAGTGACATTCTCCCCGATGGCACGACCTTCGTATCTGCTCGCGCAACCCTGGGAAGTTGCACCAGCCCGGCGATTGGAGTGAATAGCCGGATCGGTACGCTCCAGTGCAACGTTGGTTCTCTGGCGAAGTCCGCCAGGTGGTCAGTGTTCTTGACCGTAAGAGTAACGGCCAAGCCAGGGTCTACGTTGAGCAACAACGTAAGCGTCACATCATCAACATCAAACCCAAACCGTCGGAATACAAGTGCAACAGTGGTCACAAGAGTTCTGGCGAGGCGGTCCGATTAATTGAGAATTCTTTCTAAGGTCGGAGCAGTTCTCCTGGCAGTGGGCTTGGGCTTTCTGGTTGGTCGAAGCCACGCGCACTCAGCGGAAACCGCTTCCAGCCGGCATGTGCTTTATTGGGTCGATCCCATGCACCCCGACTACAAGTCGGGCCACCCAGGCATCGCTCCGGATTGCGGCATGGCCTTGGAACCTGTTTACGCCGATTCCCGCCCCGCGGCACTGGGTCCCACCAGACCGGACATCGTCGAGGATAGTTTCGGGAACAGTGCTGGCTTGGTGTCCCAGACGCCGATCGCCACGGTGGAACGCACTTCAAAAGTGGCAACACTTCGAATTCCAGGTCGAGTCCTCGCGAATGAAACTCGCATATTTAACGTAAACGCCGGTGTGGATGGCTTTGTAAAGGAAACTCATGACGATGCCGTAGGAAATCTCGTAAGGAAGAACCAACATCTCGCGACCATTTATTCACCTGAGTTTCTGACTGTCTTAGGAGGATATCTTTCAGCAAGTGAACGGACGCAGAACAGCGTAGTAAAAGAAGGTTTGGCAACAACGCAGGGCATAACAGGAGTGCAGAACTGGGCTGACCGTCTGCGCAACTTAGGCGTCAGCGATACTCAAATAGCAGAACTGAAGGAAACGCGGAAAATTCCCGAAGATATCTACGTCACTTCTCCCGTGGATGGATTAATTCTGTCGCGAACCGTCTCCACGAATCAGAGATTCGAAAGACACACTGAGTTTTATCGCATTGCAGACTTAAGTCAGGTGTGGATTACGGCCAGTGCTCCCGCTGAAGACGTCAAAGACTTCCGTCCAGGGACAGTTGTGCGGGTTGCAATTCCAGAGCTTCGAAGCGCATTTCAAGCTCGAGTTAGCAAAGCACTTCCGCAGGTTGATCCCGCGACTCAAATCGTCAACTTTCGCCTGGAGGCTGATAATCCTCACCTTACCATGCGGCCCGAGATGCTGGTCGACGTGGATCTTCCTCTTTACGCACCTAAAGGCCTGACCGTCCCGCGAGAAGCCGTTATGGATTCCGGCGTTGCAAAGCTGGTATTTGTTCAGATCGCAAAGGATACCTTCCAACCTCGCCGGGTCGAAACCGGTTGGGAGATCGGAAGTCGCGTGCAAATCGTGCGCGGCTTAGCAGAAGGAGAACACGTTGCAGCTGCAGCGTCATTTCTGATGGACTCCGAAACGGCGATGCGAAAAAGCGATTTCCCAATTCTCGATGCAAATCTCTCGGGCTCAGCCGAAGCGCAACTACGCACCGGCCCGGGCAGAAGAAAGATCGGCGAGCACTACGTTAGTTTGGCAAATCAACAGCAGCTCGATTCAGCCACACCGAAGGCACAACCATGAAGGGACATGTGACTACCAAGCCGAACCGCAAGGGAAAGGCTGCTCTGCGGACACCCATTGCCGTTGCCGCGGCAGCGATTCTCTGGTTCTCGGGTGTTGCACTCGGGCAAAGTACTCCAGGTGACAGTGACGATACCCAAGCTCCGGCCCAAGCCACATCCTCAGCTACACCCGAAAGGTCTTCGCAACCTCCCACAGTAACTTTTCAGAATGGCGAGTTAACCATCGTCGCTTTCAATTCCACGCTGCACGACGTCCTGGAATCGGTTCGGCTTAAAACAGGAGCCATAATGGATATTCCGCCGGAAGCTACGGAACGGGTGTTCGTTAGCCTGGGGCCGGGTCCAACGCGACGAGTTCTCGATACACTTTTGGCCGGCTCGAGCTTTAATTACATTCTTATGGGGTCTGAAAATGATCCGCAAACCCTGAGCAGAGTGATGTTGTCGGTGAAGCCTAAAGGCAACAGTGAGATTGTCGCAGAAGGCCCTGCTCCGGGGCCGCGCCGCACGGAGTCTGCCCGGGTCGAGCGACAGCAGGTACCAGCAGAAGACGCGCAGGAGTCAAAGCCCGCGCAGCAGCAGGCATCAGAAGCTTCCGCAAGTCCCGCGGGCGCATCGACGACTTCTGTGAAATCGGACGAGGTCGCAACAGCGGATGCTCGCGAGAAGACTGAGACGGCAGCGGATCTCAACAGTCAATCAGCACCCGAGGGCCAATCGGGCGAGGGCACTCAGACAGCTGCTTATCCACGTACTCCTAATATAAAAACGGCACAAGAAGTTCTACAGGACCTATACGCTCGTCGACAGGCTATGCAGCAGCAGCGTCAATCCTCGCCGCAGCAGTAGCCGTGCGAATCTCACATGTGGGTTGCCGGGCCGACGCGACACCACAGCCGGGAGCGCAGACCTTCTTATGCTTCACGCAACAGTGCCGAAGCTTTTTTTATCTGGGTGTCGAACTTTGATCTGACTGCTGTAGAGAGCGGCCGTACGCCAGCTCGTGTGTTCCGGGATCTTGAAGTGCCGTAATTTTGCGCTCACCAGTTTTCTTCTGGGGCGCCACAGGGGTGTTCTTTTGCTCAACCCCAGGTGAGTTCGGGGGAGTAATAGTTACCAGGAGGTCTCCGCCAGCCGCTGGGCTTACCTTCATACTAGGATCTATGATCGAGGACTCGGAAATATCGAGCACTGTTTCTCCCACAGCCTTAGCACTCAGTGTGATTGCGAAGATTTCCCCCGAGCCTGAAATTCCCCCAGAATTTGGCGGGCGTGTATCCGTAATCTGAAGAGTCCCCCTGACTGTATCCGCTCGAAAAACCAGAGCCGGTGTCTGTCCGTCCTGGCCGAGAAACCCACCGTTTGAGACATCCACAATCTGCAAGACCTTCGGGTCATAGTTAATCTGCAGCGGAACCGAAAACGCGTTTTGAGCTCCGGTGATATTAACGTTCACCGTGAAAGTACTACCCACGGGATGTGAAACTGTAGTGGGCTCGAAGCTGAAGCTGGCATTTCCTGCCGCCGTCGGACTGCTTGGAAGTGCCGGTTCTTGACGCTGTTGCTTGGGTGTCGCTCCTGGTTGAGATTGTGGTTGTGCGGGCATCAAGGGCGGCGTTGACGGTGCCTCGGGCGTACCAGTAGTGGCAGGAGGAGACTTAGCCGAGATTTCGTGACGCAACTCGATCGCATTCGGCGTTCCCACATCAATTGCGCGCAGGTTTTGTTTCGTGACTTCCTGTGCACGCACAATGTGAGGAGTGATTGCGAACACGATTTCTTGCTGTGAACGGTTTTTCTGGTTCTGCCCAAATAGGTATCTTAAGAGGGGTATCTTCATCAGCCATGGATAACCGGATATCGAATCCGTTTCCGAGTCCTCGAGAATGCCACCCAATAGATTCACTTCACCTTCACGCAAGCGTGTCTCATGCTCGATTCGCCGTTGTCCAATGATGGGTTGGCTCACACCGCCAATATTTTGTTCGCCTGTAACGGACGAAACCTCCATTCCAACCTTCAGCGTTACTTCATTTCGCGAATGGATTCTGGGAGTGATGTTGATGTTTACCCCCACGTCGAGATACTGAAATTGCGTGTTGACAAGAGGGCTGATGCCCGCGCCACCAACGCCTGGGGTGAACGAACCAGTAGCAATTGGTACTCGATCTCCAATCTTCAAGGTTGCCTGCTGATTATCAAGAACCCGCATTTGCGGATTTTGGATAACTTTCGTGTTGCTGTCGCTCATCAGAAATGAGAATGAAGATCCCGGAATTGAGATAAGGAAGTTACTCGCGTTCACATTTGCAAGAGTGTTCAAGGTGAACGATCCGTTCGATGCCCCGCCGGTTGATCCGCTCGGTTGCAGCGCAATGCTCGTGGACGTAGGTAAAGTACTGCCTAACGTACGCAGTCGGTCACGCGACACTTCGAGTATAGCAATATCGATCATGACTTCAGGTCTGGCTTTATCGATATCAGACAGCAGTTTCTCGGCGAGGACCAACTGATCCGGAGTTGCCCGAACGATGAGTGCATTTTGTGACTGCACTTGCTGAACGCGAGTAATATCCAGAATAGAGCGAATAGTATTCGCGGCATCCGCGAGGTCCGTTGTAGCAGCAATATTATTAAGATAGAACGTCTTCATGACACTCTGCTCGACCTCGCGGCGTTTTCCAGCTGTCTCGGCCGCAACATAAATCGTGTTCGGCGTTACCGGTCGCCAGAATGTCTTCGACGCGAGCGCAACAATCTGCAAAGCATCGCTTAATTGCACGCTGTCCATCTCAATGCTGATTTTCCGCGGAGTGTATTCTGGATCGAAGAGTACGTTGATTCCAGAAAGGCTGCCGATTGTCTTGTAAATGATTTTAGTGTTTTCCGTGATGCGCAACGTGATCGGACTCTTCGAGATTGGTTGCAGCTCGACCGGACCTTCGGCATGCTCGGCCATATCGGCCAGCGGAGATTCTGATGCTTCAGGCGAGCTTTGTGCAGCCGCCTGCCGTTCAATTCGTTGTTGCGTGCGTCGAGCTTCTTGTTGCGCATAGGTGTTGGACGCATCGATCTCTACAGCTTTTAAGAATTCGACAAGGGCAAGCTGCAAATTGCCGGCCTGGAAGAGAATTTCGCCTTTATGGACGTGCTCGGTGCTCGCGAAGAATCGTAACCGAGTGTAGGCGGCAACATATCTTGCATCCTTAGGCTTGAGCTCGTATGCTCGTTTGTAGTCATCAAACGCTGCATCTATCTTGTTCTCAGTCTCTGCGGTAACTCCTTCCTTATACGCACTGCTTGCCTTGTCACCGTGTAATGGGACGGCAAGAGTTAGGTACAAGGCTGTCGACAGCAATATCGATACTCGAGCCCGCTGCATATTAGTTATCCACCTAACTCAGACAAAGGAAGAATTCTTAACATTCGTGGAGCGCAGAACTAATTGCCGACAAAGTACATTATTAAAAACCTTTTGACCAATGCGAGGAGCTGACTCGGAGAGCCGTTGAATGCCCGCTAGGAACGTCTAGGCCCTTTGCCGAAGACTCGGGGCGGGATTCAGCCCTTGAGCCGCAAGCGCGAGCACCTCGACCCCGGAGGCTCTGCTCCGATACCGGTCGCTCGAGGGACCTTAAAGAAACGCTATGATTCAGTGCATACAAAATCAGTTCGGCCCTGTTGGAGACGCCGAGTTTGTCGAAGGTCCGAAACAGATAGTTCTTAACGGTGTGTTGGCTCAACTTCAGCCGCGACGCGATTTCCCGGTTGGTCAGACCTTCTGAGACACAGCGCACTACGTCTAACTCACGCTTTGAAAGCAACGAACGGCCGCTGCTGTCCACAATCGTTTGCGGCGCCCACCGACGTGAAAAGACTTCCAAGAGGAACCCTAGTTGGGCGCTGCTTGCCCATACCTGCCCAAGGTAGACGGCATGCACACACTTGCGGAGAGCGTCGACGCCATCATCCCAGCAGACGATGCCATGAGCTCCAGCGCGGAACGCCTCCACCACATATTCATGTGTCGAGGAGTCCAAAAGCATAACGGCTTGCAGCTTTGGATGACGAATGAGGGCACGCCAGAGCAGATCAAATTCGGGCCGCCCGGGGACTCCTACTCCAGCAGTGATTACCACTACGTCAGGCTTGAACTCGGAAATGTAAGAAGAGAGTCCCTCGATATCGGTGGTGACGTCCATCACTTCCAGGAAGCTATCCTGGCGCAGTGCCTCGAGCATGAGATGTATACCCACACGCGTGTTACTGCTGACGAGCACCCGAATCCGCTCAGGCGAGATCGGAGGATTACCAGAGTTCATAAGTTTTTAGTTGCAACATGGTCAGGGCGCCACTGTGAACATGCTTATGTCCGCGCGTCTGGTTTGGGGGTTGACCAGCAGCTGCTTCTGATCCTCAGACTTAGCTTCGGGCACAGCGGAGGAAAGTTTCGCTGACGTTCGTATCCCGATAGCGGCCATTGATCACTCTTAATGGCAGTGCGTATTCATACCGCATCGATGGTCGCGTGTAGTTGCGGTGGAACAAAGACGAACTTGCCTGCAGCAAATAAATTTTCGGACTTCGCCTGTCCGCGAAAAAGGCTAATTCAGTAACTAGTAGTGGTTACTCGGCTGGCTTTGGCCGCCGATTCGATATTCGGAAGTTCCTGCGAGACACTTAAAACGTGTTTGACACGGCTTTCGGCGACTGCTACTCTGCGGTACTAATCTCCCGCCCCCGAAAGTGACTGAGTAATCCTACGAGTTTGCACTGCTAGCCACGGACTCGCAACAGTTCGCTGAGGATTACATCTAAATCGATCCCCTCGGAACGCGCTACTTTAAACGTGCGATGAACTATTTCTGTGCCGTACCAGCTAGGGGTGTGCCTGCGCGTGAAGCGCCTGGCTGCAGCATCCATGCCAAACCAACGTTGTTTACTTTCGATGGTTCTGACTATGTGCGTAAAGGAGATTGCTGGGAGTAGCAAGACTGATTTGTCAGGTACGCAATCCGCTAGAGCGACGACGGGAAAACGCCCCCGACACGAAATCGAGTGAACCCCGATGCAAAGGCGAAAAGAATCGAGTCGCGATAGACTGCTGGCCGCCGCCAAAGAATTGTTCTCGGAGCGAGGCTACGACGCTACTACCACAGCCGCTGTCGCGCGAAGAGCTCGAACCAGTCAATCGCAATTGCTAAAGCATTTCGAGGGCAAACGTGGCCTCTTGCAGGAAGTCTTGAGCATGGGATGGCAGGCTCTCAATGGGGCAATTCGTCTCGCCATTCCGTGTATTTCGAAGCCGCAAGATCAATTAGACCTTATCGTTGACATGCTGCTTAATTTCCTCGATCTCAACGCAGCGTTTAGCCGGGTTTTATTGCGAGAAGGAGATCGCTTTTTGGAAACTAACATCGGAAGTCGCGAATTTGCTGCGACGCTCGATGCTATTTTGCAGCAAATGTACACGTCGGGGGAGTTGCGGCCGGATATATCACCGCATGCGATCCGTGTAGCGCTGCTCGGGGCTCTCAAAGCTATGCTCCTGGAAAGAGCTCTCCCGCAGAACAAAAATACTGTTGCCTCCGCTAGCGAATTGCGCCTGATTTTCGCGAACTTCCTATCTTCCTGCATGAGCTCCCAAGCCACCGTTCCTCCCAGACCCCCTTCAGAAACAGACGAAGGGAACTGGCTGAACCACTACTTGGAATTAGGGGACCGTGCGTTGCGCGTCTCCGGCAAGGTTGGAGAGGCCTAGGTTCTGGCATCCCACTAGCTGCGGGCTCTTAAAGTCGGCGGAAACACCACCCACAAAAAAGCGTAGCCTCACCTTTGAAGAGCCGGGGAAACTTGCCCGCCCGCAAATTCGTCTTGATTAGAAAGGTGCGTAATAACCCATTCCAGTAGTACTATATTCAAAAATAGGTGTGTCTTTTCTTCTCCTCCCCCAAATGCCAGCCCATGCCACAGGCGCGGGTCCTGCAATCGTTTGCGTAGACGATGAATTGGGTGTTTTGCGGTCAGAAATGGAAGTTCTTGGATTGGCCGGACATCGAATACTCATCGCGCAATCAGCGGACCGAGCCCTCAAAATGCTGCGGCTGGTAGCCGTCGACGCGCTGGTGCAGGATTATCACACCCCGGGGATGGATGGGCTTGCGTTCACCCTGATGGTCAAGCGCCTGGATCCGGCCATACCTGTAATCGTATTTACCAGCTTTCCAGATCGGGTACCTAAAGGTTTGCACGAGTTAGCCTTCAGAATCGTCGACAAAGGGGGCGACGTCGAGATCCTGAAAGCAGCCGTGCGCGATGCCCTCGCGGAGCGCAGAACCTTTCACGGAGCACGCGCGCACCTCAGGTACCATGTCGATTTGAAGGTTCTGGTCACAATGCTTCCGAAGCGTAAGCCGGGGGTGTTTTGGGCTAGTGCTCAAAGTTTGGGTGAGGGTGGATTGGGAGCCGAAGTGTCGGTCGCCCTCGCGACCGGCGACACCGTCCTGCTTGACCTCTTCTTAAAGGAGGAGTACCTCAGCTTGCCCGCATCAGTTCGCTATCAAACCGATGCGGTTCACGGCTTTCAATTCATTGGTATCACGCCGGCACAAGGTCAAAAGATCCGGCAATATTGCGAAAGTCTACTGTAACGTACTCACACATCTGACTTGCGGACAATGCGGTGTAGCGACATCCAGGATCGTGTCGTGTTCTCGGATGCTGCTTTCAGGGCTGTTAGAGGCGACCGATCAGTCCACGCTCGCACTTGCTGCGGCGAGGAAATGGAAGCTGTATATTGCTGCCGCAATTCCGACGCGTCGCGTTTTTCCAGCCTCTTGGACTCGGACTACTCTGCCCTTGCAGCTAACGGGAATAGCATCCGCATGCGTGAGTTCTTGCGGTACGACGATGCTAAATTCAATTTCAGTGCCCACGGCCAATTTGGAATTGATGTAGAAGAAAACGCCTCCGGCACTTAAATCTCTTGTTTCGGCCTCAACTAGGCCTAAACTTCGCGGCACTCTGATGAAAATAGGCAGCTCGAGCACAAAACGCGACAATGAACGTCTTTCCCCAGCACTCAAGCTGCACCTCACCGCTCTTCCCCAGGAGTAAGCCGTCCTGGGAAATGTTCTGCACTAGGAATGTAGGCCAGAGATCAGAATGCTGCACTCTTACGCATTCCAGTGTCATTGACGGATGACAAACAGGCCTGCACTTACCAACTGCTAACCGGAAAATGCTTCGGGAATGTTGTGAAACCAATTCACAGCATACAGCGAGGTGATCGTCACATTTCAATTGAACAGGGCATAGTGCACTTGCCTTTTACGTCCTGAAGTCTGCGATGCTCGATGCCGCGGCACTGCTGGCGTCAGTATGGCGCTCAGCTTCTCTTCCCGAATCATTCCAAAGACCGGGTTTATGGCAGCTACCTGAAGAGGTGTTTGACCATCTCTCCAACATGGACGAGCAGACGTTGAGCAGGTGATCTGATATCTACTCGAACATCCGATCATGTTTGGATCCAACATAGACCGGCTTCCCCAATAAAGCACTGCTAAGCTCACATATAAAAAGTGATCGCCAAATGCTGCAATTGCGCCTTGAACGAGCGTCCACAGGCGAGCGAAGTCACACCAAGGAGAGAGGGGACCGCACTCGCGGCTGTGCTTGGCGGGTCTCAACGAGATA
Source organism: Acidobacteriota bacterium (assembly GCA_019243475.1). Taxonomy (GTDB): domain Bacteria; phylum Acidobacteriota; class Terriglobia; order Terriglobales; family Acidobacteriaceae; genus Gp1-AA112. The sequence continues at coordinate 13,175 of JAFAUE010000503.1, forward strand.
AGCACAATCCCGCCAAACTTTTTTGTCCTTATTCTCACTAGCAATGTGCTGGTAGCCGCGTCGTCCCTTACAGGAGTTTACAGCGACCTTACCTATTTTTACTTCGTCCAGGGAAAAATGGGATTCAATGCTGTCGTTGCCTAACCATTAGGTGGGAATCACGTTATGCAGCGAATCGAATCAGAAGCGATTAACGGAGCGCCCTTCGGCAACGGCAGGCGCAAGCTGGAAGTCGACCAAATATCACATTTAGCGGAAGCCCTGCGCGAACTCTACAACCTGCTTGAGGCCTACGCGCCTGCCTGGTATACAGAACGGGAGCGTGACAAAGCCTTATCAGCTCTCCAGTTGCTCGAATAAACCTTACGCGAGCAATCGAAACCAAGAAAATTTACTGCTGCCGCGAAAGTTCTGTTAGGCACTCACCGGCGTTCGTCGCATCAATACCAAGGTCATTGTTCCTGTAGTTTGTAACCCACTCCTGGCACTGTCACAATCAATTCAGGCTTCTTAGGATCATCTTCCAGTTTTTGCCGCAGGCTGGAAATGTGAACGTCTACGGTGCGCGTAAAAGTGTCACTCTCATATCCCCACACGTGCCGCAAGATGCGATCACGTGAGAGGGTGACGCCAATGTGCTCGGCAAGGTAACGCAGTAGCTGAAATTCTCGTGCCGATAAGTAGATTGGATCCCCCTGTTTTGTAACCGTAGTCCGGCGTGTGTCGAGGCAGATTGAACCGAGCTGATAAACGGTTTGTCCGGTACGCAAGGGAGTGCGGCGAAGGAGCGCTTCCAGCCGCGCCAGCAATTCCATACTGTCAAATGGCTTTGTCACATAGTCGTCTGCCCCCAATTTGAGACCGAGCACCTTCTCGACGGTTTCGCTTCGCGCCGTCAACAGTAGAATCGGAGTCGCCAGACCGGCAATACGAATATCGCGGCAGACGTCGAATCCGTTTCGCACGGGTAGCATCACGTCGAGGATAATCAGGTCAAAGGGTAGACGCGTAGCTTTGTCAAAGCCCTCTTGTCCGTCGGCTGCCAAATCTACGACATACCCCTCCCTGCGCAAGCGATCGCCTAGGGTTGTTCGCAGAGCTTTTTCGTCTTCTACTAACAAAATATGTTCGTTCATTTGCTGGTACTGGAAGCCTTCGTCGTAAATCCTTTTGCCCGAACCCGCAGCTGAGACTCTGGGGAAACCGGAATCTGAATCGTAAAGATGCTGCCTGACTGTAGTTCGCTCTGAACCAAGATATCTCCCGCCATAGCTTGTGCGATGTTGCGGGCCAGTGCCAATCCCAAGCCCGTTCCGTGAATTTGCGCGGCAGAAACCGCAGGACTTCGATAAAACGGTTCGAAAATCCGCTTCAGCTCGGAATGGGCGATGCCAATTCCGCGATCTTGAACCCTGATCAGCACCTTGTTCTCACTTGTGGAATGAGAAGCGAATATGCCAATCCACTTACTGCTGCCGGAATACTTGATCGCGTTCACGACAAGATTCTGTAGACACTGGGTAAGTGCCGCAGGATCTGCGAGCAATTCGGGAAGGTCTGGGTCAATGTGCTGTTCCAGGACAAAGCCACCGTCCCGAAGCAACTCAGAAATATTTTCTGTGACTGAGTCGAGGACCTGAGAGAACGGAACACTTGTCAATGCATAAGCCTGTTTTCTCTGCCTGGTGGCCGCAAACAACAGAATTTGATTGACCAGGTCGGTGACCTGCCGAGTCTGGTTTCGGATCATCGATCCATATCCGGTAAGTTGTTCGGCATTGTCAACGATGCCATCGCATATGTTCTCGGCGGCGGAGCGGATAACAGAGAGAGGCGTTCGCAATTCGTGAGAGATAGATGCAACGAAATCCATCTGCAGCCGGGCCAGTTGAAGCGCCGCTGCCAGACGGCTCCGCTGTACCAGCCAAATGGAAATGCAAGCAAAGGAGATGGTAAGCGTCAACACGGTAATCAGCCGGTAGATCGAACGGCGGGAAGACGTATCTACCAACGCGAGTTGCTGGGCGGCCCTCTCATCGTAAAGTCGTTTGATAGAGTCCAGGTCTTGACGCACACGATCAAAGGAGGGCACTCCGCCTTTTAAATCGAGGTCTACTGCCTCCTTGGCGCTACCTTCAAGGATGGATGCAAGCACCTCGTCGCGGATCTTGAGATAGTCAGCCCAATCTGCTTCGAGATTATGTCCCATCGCGATTTCCTGCGGGATACCGGCCTGCTTTAGATATTCTGCGATCCCTTCCGTGACATGCCGATCAGCTGCGCGGGACTGGTCGGCATATTCGAGCTGCCGGTTGCTGTCGTTTGTGGTAAGCGCGTAAAGAGTGCTCCGTCGCGTTTCCTGGGCTTCATACTGCAGCTCACCTATGTGACGCAGTCCCAAAACGGATACGGCATACATTTGTTGAGCTTGCAGGTCCACGACCTGGAGATCACCCACTGCAAAAATTCCTAGTCCCAACGCCACGATGCAAACCACAATGGTCAAAAACAACGACCCGTATTTCGATAGCCTCTGGCCCTGCGTCCGAGCAAAACCCAAGAGCGAATCAAGAGCTTTGCTTACGGCGTAATTTCGCAAAAACATGCCTCTATTTCACCCCACGCAGGTCAACATGGAGCGGGTACTCCGGATCGTCAGGCAGCTTGCCTTCAATGCGGAGAACCTTCACGGTGTCATCAAGATCGCTTCTCCGAACGTACCCAATCGCTCCAGGTACGTTGAACACGAACTTGCGCACACCCGTAGGGCTGGCCAGAGTCTTAGGCGAGACAAATAACTCACCGGTGAATAAGCCGTGCAGAATCCGATTATTGTAGTCTTTCTCCGTCATCTGACAGACTTCCTGGAGCAACGCTTTCCGTTCCGGGTGGCCAACCTCCAACATGACTATCGTGATTCGCCGTCCGTTTGGCCAGTAACTCCGCTGGCCCAGAAAGATTGTTCGGAGTTCGACTTTGGAAAGATCGCTCACGCTATTTGCCAAGTTCACGACGATCGCGAGGTTCTGATCGGAGGAGCCCGCGTGCTCCGGAAGCGACACGCCTCCCACCGCCCCGCTATTGAACGACCACAGCGACAGGCCGGCAGCAATCAAGATGAGCACGACATTGGTGACACGTCCCATGGGTTTGGATTAGAACGTGAAACCCACCTGCATCCCCAAGGCTTGCGTATCTGGGTGGCTGCGTAACTTGGTGTAGTCGTATTGCAGCTTAACCGCAACAAATTCGCTGGCGTCGTATCGGATTCCGACGGAAGGTCCCTGGCGCAGTCCTATATCGGGAAATATAGGCTCCCGTCCCGAAGCATTCAGGTATTGATACCGGAAGTACGGGCGGTAAGAACCGAACTGATGGGATACCTGCGAATAGAAGGCGGGCGTTTGGAAGAGAGCGCCGTTCGCTATTTCGGTGTGCCGAACCAGCAAAGCTTCGTTCAGCCATTCGAAGCGGGGTCGGATTAAAACCGCATGAGCAGCCAGAATGGTCTCCGCCACTGGCGTCACATTCGCTGGCGTCAAGCGGTCATGGTAAACAGAAAAGCCGGCCTGCAGTCCAGGAACAGCCGCAGGAGTGGAGAAGAAAGCAAAATTGAAAGCTTTGTGATTGTTCTCATCAATGGTGTTCTGTACTGGCTCTTCAGCAATAGGAGCACGGGATTCTCGTCCATTGCCAATCTCCGCCACATAGTGCAGTCCCAACGAACCGGACGGGATACGACCCGATGCCGAAGCTCCCACGTTGTGAATCGGCAAAATACCGCCTCGGTCCTCAAACTGGAATACCAGTGGCCTGTCCTCTGTAGTTTGAAACCAGGTGCTGTGATGGTAAGCGGTGTTGTAGTAACCGATCGCGGTGTGGTATCGGCCTAGCGCCAGATTAAAGTAGTCATTGTGCGAGTACTGAAGAAGCAGGCGTTCCACATCGACGCCTAAGAAATTATTGTTTGGGCGAGTGACCCCATAAATGTTGTCAGGTCCGGCTTCAAATACGATCTCGCCGAGAAACTTAAATCTATCTGACACATCGGACGTAACGAACAAGTTCAGTTGTCCCAGATTGAAACTCGTTGTATCACCTTTTTGGTTGCTGCCACGCAGGTTAATATCTCCGAAGCCTCGGATCTTCAGGAGCGTACGGCTGAAGTCCATCCTTTCCGACATAACCGTCTCCATCGCGCTAGGACTCGAAGCAGGTTCAGGCGCCGCTGCGGAGCCCGGGTGAGGCGGTGAAGGTTGGCCGGAACTGTGTTCCAGTTGCGCGACGCGCGCTTCCAGCTTCTCGATCCTTTCCAGCAGCATCTCGATTGTCCGCTTGTCGGAATCGCTCGTTGCCGGCTGCTGTGGCGCAACTTGGGCGGAACTAGCCGAAATACCAAGCAGCAGGAAATACAAAGCTATAGACAGTCGCGGAATACGCTGCGGCACGCGCAGCCGCGTACAAAGAACGAATGACTTAACAGCAGTTTGTTTCATGATTAGTTCCAAGACGCCGATCTCAAACTCGAAATCGCCATATTTTTGAAGAACCCACTTTTATGTTCAGGGCAATCAGAGCGGCCAAAGGGGGGACTGGATTGGAAGCGTGGATGTGAGGGGACCAACGCGCCGGTGATTGGGTGCTCTACCGTCCGGAACGCGAACAGAACCTACTGTTCATTATCACCAAGCTCCAGTAACCGCTGAACATCACGCACCAAAACGGCTTCTCTTTTTGGGCAGACGAAACCCTGTTGCTCCCACGCGGACAGCAATCGGCTGACTGTGAAGAGGGTTGTCCCAGTCATCTGCGCTAGTTCCTCACGAGAAAGATTTATTTCGCAGCCGTCATCCAGTGGTTTGCCTATTTTCTTGAATAGTCTTCCAAGTTCATGAGCTACTCTTTGCCCTACTCTTTCGGTAGCTATTTCACGGAACCGTTCTTCGAGTTCGCTTAGGCGGTCAGAGAGTATTGCAGCAAGATTTCTTCGTATCATCGGAAACTGTTCAAAAAACAAGTCGAAATGTGACGCTTCCCAAAGAAAACCGGAGCAATCTTCAACTACCTGAGCTGACCATGTATGGCTCCCTCTTGCAGACATGCCTACAACACCTACAACATCTCCAGGGCCGCTCAACCGGAGAATTACCTCGCGCCCGTCTCGTCCGAGCAAGGAGATTTTGATGCATCCAGACTTAACCAGGAACGCTTGGCGAACCGGTTGTCCCTGAATGAAAACGAAGTCGCGCCGCGAGAAGATCCTAGCTCGGCCGCTGGTCGCAATCTGTGAACATTGTGTGGTGGAGAGGCCAGCGAATAGTGCGGAGCGGCCCATGAGTCTCACACACTCGCCCAGATCGTTTTCGGCCAGTGAAGAGTAGGGACGACGCACGTACGGTTCTGAAACAACACCCGGTTGGGCCTTGGGCATATGGGCGCCTCAACTCTCTAAAGGAGTCGTGACATCAACTGCTCAGAAATTTTGTGGGGGATAATCCGCAGGCGAGTAGTGGCGCGCTTGATCCAGAACGGGACCTACAGGATCACTCAACGTTCCAAAAAATTAAGCGCAGCCTAGCAGTACAAAAACACTCTGTCAATGAATTACTTGCGGCGTCACGCAATGTGTAGGGGAATACCTTAGCAGGCGGACTACCCTAACGAAGACTTGGAACCTTGTTCTGCTAGCCAGTTTGGAATCGGCTACTAGCCGCAGACTCAATCAAGCGGTCAACGCGTTCTGTGATTGACGGCCCAAGGCAGCCACGCAGTACCCACATCATAGTTACCTCGTGCAAGCAAATACATTGGCATAGCTACGCAGAATAGACGGATACAGCACCAGGCCATGCCCATAACGATCCATGAGCGATAACCCGCCATACTGTGCAAACAAGTGCAGCCCATTTCAGGAAAAGTCCGATTTCTTGACACCCGCAACCGGCAACGTACCCCAAGCGACTCCCAGAGCGTCGGATTGCAAGACTAGACGCGGGCGTTCCGACGGCCGCATGTTGGAACTCGCTTGGTAATGGCTGGTGTCGATATTCGTGCTGTGTCACAATTAAACGGGCCACCGAAGGGATTCAGCGGACGCAAGGCTGGCTACAACCTCGCCAGTGGCATTTCGACAGGGCGAACTGCAGCCAAAGCTAACACCACCGGCAGAGGTGGATAGCCGCAGAAGCTGTTGCCAACAAGTCTTCTGAATTCAGGGTGTTACAACCAAGTGCGAAAGTGGCGGAATTGGCAGACGCACCAGACTTAGGATCTGGCGGGTAAAACCGTGAGGGTTCGAGTCCCTCCTTTCGCACCAACGGTTTCGGTATCTTCTAAGGCCACGCACGCCCCGCTCACCTGCCAGCATCCAATCACTCCAGTGCCGACCCGAGTTTGGAACCTGCCGCACTAAGGCACGTCACGGCTCGCCCATTGCAGTCGGTCGACCGACGCTGATCCATATGAGCACGCTGGGAATTGTCGTTCTGATCGTCGTCATCGCTTTGGCTCTGATCGTCCTGCTGCAACCGGGTCCGAAGTACCGCCTCGCTCAGCCACCGGACGGATCGGTGGACTCGCCCGAGTTTGCCCGGCAGCTCGAGGCCATGACCGACACCAAGCTCCAGCGCGCCATGTCGATCGAG
>JAFAUE010000053.1 GCA_019243475.1 Acidobacteriota bacterium
ATCCCCAGGAGCACAGATGAAATTCCCGAATTGGGTCCCCGCCATTGCCGCGATTCCGTTGCTCATAGGTCTTTCGGGCTGCAGCAAGAACCTCGTTCACCAACCGGCCATGAAGCTCACTTCGGACCCGCAGTTGGTTCAGCAGACTGCTCCGGCGCCATTTGCTTCGAACAAACCTGATCCGACCGCGCCCGTCAGAGCTGCAAACGCAACGCCCGAATTGCTAGAGATTCCCGCCGGGACTCCCCTCACGGTGCGTCTTGAGACTGCGGTATCGAGCGCGACATCGCGCGCTGGCGATGAGTTTCCCGCCGCGCTCGATCAGCCGATTGTGATTGATGGAAAGACTCTCGCGCCCGAAGGCGCCGAGGTCACGGGCCGCGTACTCGCCGCGCGACATTCCGGGCGTCTCATGCACCGCAGTTATCTGCGAATTGCTCTTGAATCTGTGACCGTGGGCGGAAAGAAGCTCCCGCTACAGACCTCGAGCGTCATGGTTGCCGGCGCTTCGCATAAGAGACGCAACCTGGCATGGATCGGTGGTGGCGCCGGAGGTGGAGCATTGATTGGAGCTCTCGCCGGAGGAGGCAAAGGTGCGCTCATCGGCAGCGCCATCGGCGCGGCCAGCGGAACGACTGCAGCATTCGCGACGGGCAAGAAAGACGTCGGCTTTGGCGCTGAACGCCGCCTCACCTTCCGTACCACGCGAGCCGCAAGCGCAAGCTAGGCTGCGAATGTCTCGTGAGCTGCGCGGATCGTGCGCTGCACATCCTCCTCTGAATGGGCGGCGCTTAGGAACGCAGCTTCGAATTGCGAAGGCGGCAGATAGATTCCGTTCTCCAGCATGCCGCGATGGAAGCTCGCGAACTGCGCGGTGTTGGATTCTGCAGCATCATCCCAGTCACGAACTTCTCCTGCGCGGAAAAACCACGTAAACATCGCGCCCACGCCCTGGGCGGTCACTTGGACCCCATTCTCTTGGGCAGCATGGGTGACTCCGACCATCAAAGTTGACGACAAAGACTCCAAGCGTGGGTACAAGCTTTGGCGCTCGCTCTTGAGGCGTCGCAGCGTTGCAATCCCTGCCGCCATCGCCAAAGGATTGCCGCTGAGGGTGCCCGCCTGATAGACCGGTCCCAGTGGAGCGACCATGCGCATGATGTCCGCGCGGCCCCCGTACGCACCCACCGGCAAGCCACCGCCGATGATCTTTCCCAGAATGGTCATGTCCGGGCGCACGCCGTAAAGCTCCTGTGCTCCTCCGAACGCCACGCGAAAACCCGTCATCACTTCGTCAAAGATCAGCAACGTGCCGTTTTTCTGCGTGATTTCACGAAGCGTTTTCAGGTATCCCGGCTGGGGCGGAACGCAGCCCATGTTTCCCACGATGGGCTCAACGATGATCGCGGCGATTCCGTCTTTGTATTTTGCAAATGCCTGCGCCACGCCTTCTTCGGAATTGAACGGCAGTGCCAGCGTGTAACACGCCTGCTCCTCCAGCACGCCGGCAGATCCAGGAATCCCGAGCGTCGCGACTCCAGAACCGGCCTTTACCAGGAGCGAGTCTGCGTGCCCGTGATAGCAGCCTTCAAATTTGATGATGTACTTGCGCCCGGTAAACGCCCGAGCCACCCGTATTGCCGACATCGTGGCTTCAGTCCCTGAGCTCACGAAGCGAAGCATCTCGATGGAAGGCAAAGCCCCAACCACCAGTTCGGCGAGTTCTGCCTCGGCGGGAGTGGAAGCGCCGAAGCTCATGCCCTCAGCCGCAGCGCGCTGAACCGCTTCCACCACTTCAGGAGCGGCGTGGCCAAGAATGATCGGCCCCCAGGAGCCGACGTAATCGATGTACTCGTTGCCATCCGCGTCCCAGAGACGGCAACCGGAGGCGCGCATGACCATCGGCGCCTCGCCTCCTACAGCGCGAAACGCGCGCACGGGAGAGTTCACCCCGCCAGGGAAGAGTTTTTCGGCGCGTGCTCTCAGTTGTGCCGAGAGTCTTTTGTTCCCACCAGCCATCGGCTCCAGTATAGCCAGAGTGTTGCTGCCATAAAGCCCAATTGGTGTTAACATATAGATTAATGCGAAGTTTAATGAACAATGGCCGTGTTCACGTAGTCATGCCCAAGGAACTGACCGACGAAATCGATTCGCTCGTCGGTCAACGGAATCGGAGTTCCTTTATTTGCGAAGCTTCGCGGGAAAAATTGACCCGGCAGAAGCAGAGTGAAGCCATCCGTAAATTCGCAGGCTCGCTCCGCCAGCAGGACTATGCAGAATGGAAAAATGGGTCGGCCGACTGGGTCCACAATCTTCGCCAAGAAGATGAACGCATACGCGAAGAAAGGTTGAAGAAATCATCACGTGAGACTTCTGGCCGACACAAACGTGCTAATCGACGCGCTCAGGAAAAGGCAAGGCCGCGGAGAATTTCTTGAGGCGTTGCCCCTGCACGGACTCACTCTATGCACCTGCGCCATTGTCCTTACTGAGCTATACACTGGGTTGATGCCTGCCGATCGACCAAAAGCTGATGGCATGACTCAGGATTTCGTGTTTCTGTCCACTAATGCAGAACTTGGACGGCTTGCAGGGGCTTTGCGAAGGCGCTACCGCGATCAGGGCGTCGCATTGTCAACGCCGGATTGCCTCATCGCAGCTACAGCGATCCACTACGAAGCCATGCTGCTGACCGATAACCAAAAGGACTTTCCCATGCCGGAGCTTCGTTTTTATCCGCTTCCCGGTATCGCATAGCTCAAAGGACGTAACATTTTGAACTCTTCCATCCGCAATATCGCCATCATCGCGCACGTCGACCATGGCAAAACCACACTGGTCGATGCCATGCTGCGGCAGAGCGGAGCATTCCGCTCTAACGAGATCGTCGCCGAACGCGTGATGGACTCCAACGAGCTGGAGCGTGAGCGCGGCATCACTATCCTTGCTAAGAACACCGCGGTTTTTTATCACGACGTCAAGATCAACATTGTCGATACTCCCGGCCACAGCGATTTTGGCGGCGAGGTCGAGCGCGCGCTCAAGATGGTCGACGGAGTCATGCTGCTGGTCGACGCCAGCGAAGGTCCGCTCCCCCAGACGCGCTATGTGCTCAGCAAGGCGCTCGAAGCAGGACTGCCTCCGGTCCTGGTAATCAACAAAATCGACCGTCCTGACGCCCGAGCGCAGGAGGTGCTGAACGAGGTCTATGACCTTTTCATCGATCTCGATGCCCGCGAAGACCAGCTCGGCTTCCCCGTGCTCTACACCAATGCCAAAACG
>JAFAUE010000210.1 GCA_019243475.1 Acidobacteriota bacterium
GGTTGTGGAAGCGGGCGGCGGTATCGGAGCTCCGCCCATGCCATGGCCAGTGCTGACGTTTCCAGTATTGAACGCATTGGCGGCATCCCCGGGTAACACTGAAATGTAGTAGCGCTTGGTAGGATCAAGACTCACCTGACTCGGATCGACAGCAACTTGCTGCGAGCCCGGACGGCAAACGCCATTGCCGACATCGCAAACAGAGGCCACTCCCAAAACGGTCTGTCCTGACTCGCAGGAGAACGGTCCGGTGCAGCCTTGCGCCACGAATTCCATGTGGCTGGTGTGGAAATTCACTCCAAAAGTAGGAACGGTACCCCCAGCAATTGGCGCCGGGCATCCGGGTGCGGAGGCATTGGTGGTGCAGTTCGGATTGATGTAAAAGGTCTTATCTTCCTCGATGATCCAGCGATAGTCGGTAACTTTGGTGACTTTGTCCTTACCATCCAATACTGTTACAGCGAGATTGCTGGGTGTTGGGAAAATCAAAGTTACAGTTGCAGGACTACTAACTGTTCCCTGTGTGTTCTGTGCAGTATAAGTAAAGCTGTAGGTTCCTGGACTGGACACAGAGGCAATGAAGCCCCCATTTGGGGCCATCGTCACGCTCAAGGGAGATGCATTCGTACTACTCGGAGTCACGCTCGAAGCTACCGCGCTAAGCGCATAACCTGCCTTATCCTGGTCATACTTAAGGACTCCCGGAGCGGGGACATTGAGGTAAGTTGCCATCTTTGATGTGAACGTGGCATTACCCATCAGGATTCCAGCCGAGCTTTCAACCGTTGCGCCGCCTAACGTCACAGTCGTGCACAGTCCTGCAGTGCCTGACGCTGCTCCATTGGCGCAGTATCCGAATTGATCTGAGGTCGCGGTTCCACTTGGAACATAGGTGAAGGTACCGTTCGCATTGAGAGTCACTGTGCCGTTGGCGGCTTTGACTGCGGGATCGAGCTGAACCCCATAAACATTTACGTCGTTGCTAATCACACCTTTCGAGGGGTCTGAGACCGTAAAGGTCTTGCCTGCAACGAGCGAGTTGTAAGTATCCGCATTCGCTTGAGCTTTGCCGATTATCGGCGCTGACGGAGGTGCTGCGCCATTGACGCTGATGTAAGCCAGCATTCCTGCATCGCGGTTGCTCGAGTTTCCTGACAGACTCAACTCGCGGTCGTACACCGGAAGCGCAGTTCCGCCAGCAGCAGGACCGTTGATCATCACGTCGAAGGTCTTGCCGGCTGCCATGAAGACGTCACTCTGCACTTTGGGAACCCCCGGCGCGAGGTTGCCATCTTCGGCAAGAATCGAGAACCCCGAAACTCCTGAAGTGGTGGTGCTTCCTCCTGTAAACGATCCGACAATCGTAGGAACGTGCATTTTCAACCCGGCGTTCACTAGACGAACAAGAATCAGGCCGGTTGCGCTCCCGGAAGCCGGCGTGGTTGGCACTGTAGCGGGAAATAGCGAAGCAGATGCATTTGTCTTATCGAATGCAGTTCCGTTGATGAGGAAATATAGTGGCGAATAATTTACGGCGGGCGGATAGCAAGTGTTATAAGTCGCCGAACTGGGATTACCGCAACCCCCTGGCTGGCCGGACCACACAGCGGTCTCGCTGAAGCCCACAGTGTTAACTGCGGTACTAACCGCTCTGTTTTGGTTAGGATCTATTTCGCTAAAAAGCAGTGGGACATCAGCATCATAGGTGACCCCGGGATAGGCCGTGCCAACGCTCGCAGTCGTTGGAGGGTTGGCTTGAGGGTTGGCGACTACAGGAGCGCTGGTGACAACCAACATTCCAATCAAGCCCATCGGCACCTGGATGGATGGATGTGTACCGGATTCAAGCAGGTAGGTGCCGGGCCTGGGAGCGGCCCAGGTTAATGATGTGGTGGCGCCCGCCGCAACTTCTGTGGCGAATGACTGCACACGGGGTCCCTGTGGTGGCGGATTATTTACCGCTCCTGTGTTAGCAATCGGCCATGTGGCCTGCTGCTGGTTGTGCACTGGGCTTGGCACGTAGGTTGGCGAGGTGCCCAACCCGCCGCCGACTTGCCCGATAACCACTATTGACGTCGGCACTGTATTTGCAGTCGTACTCCCAGCTGGAGTGAACGACAGATTATTAGTGAGGTTGATCGTCAATCCTTGTCCCGTCGGAACAGTAATTACGACAGGCGACCAGCCCGACGCCTTTGGATTGAGCGCAGCGCATGTAGCCGTTGAGCCAGTCACAGCAGTACCGCATGTGTAGCCCCACATCGGCACTACGGATCCATCAGGCAAGGCGACCTGCGTTGGTCCAGCGGTGAGGTTAATTTGCTGTTGGGCGAACGACATCGTCGCTCCAAGCAGGAGAATGTTTACCGCCAGTAGGGCTACTTTAACTGCGCTCTTTGTATCGCTGCGTCGCATCGTCTCATCTCCTACTTACAGTGACTCGTCGATCACAAATTCCCTGGAGTCGACCAGCATCATCATCAGCATTCCGCCGGGGAATACGTTGTTAGTGGTAATTTCGCGTTCATTATGGGAATGCCACATGAACGCCCAGCCGCGTTCGTTAGCTGGATTGGCTTGCGTATTGGAAGGCAGCAGGGTAGTGCAGCCTGCATTTTGGGTCGTGTCGCAAGCCGGGGCTGTAGCGCGAAGACTCGCGTCCGGACCCAAATAGGGCGTGCCCCCGTACCACGCCCCATTGGTAAAGATGTTGGGGTCCGGCAGAGTCGCCGGGCCACCTGCTGCGACATCGCCGAAGGGATTTACTTGAAGTGGCTTGTTGTGGTCCTGGCACCACTCGAAATAATTAATCGCAGTAGGGTCGCCGGTGTTGTAGCCGTTCGCATCAGGAGTACAGGGCAGCGATGCATTCGCATCCGCAGGACTACCCGGAGTGTTGGGAGCGGGGTGGTGACCGTATGCATCCCAATTCAAGCCCCTGGCTGTGAAGTAAAAGATTCCGTCGAAAGCTTGTCCCGGCGTGGTGTCGGTATTGAACATGAGAATGCCGGCAAGAGCTTGCCCATCGGGCGTCAGAATCAAGTTCCCATCTCGGGCCAGGATGCGAACATGGTTGGCATGCTCGTGGAAGGGATGCTGCCATCGGCCCTGTCCTACAGTGCGGATCAAAACCAGTTCGCCGGGATGCATATGCGGGTTTCCGTTGTAAGGCTGATGTGGATATTCCGCAGCGTAGTTGGGGTCCATCAGATAAGGCATGGAGCGGCCATTGATAAGAAAGTAAGCGGGGTGATACGGCTCAGTCTGCACACTTAAACTGCAGCCCGCAGTCGCCGCTCCTTGTGCACACAGGGCCACTCTCGTCGGATCCAACACTTGCGCCTCTGCCTGGCGGTGAATGCGCGAATCCATCTCAGCCCACTGGAAGAGGTACTCGCGGTCGTAACAGGTGGAAGGGTGATCGTAGGCGGCGGTTGACAAGCGAAAATCGGATTCTCCCCAGTGCTGTTCTGCAAGGAGGTTGGAAGCGTGATAGCCGGCCGAGCAGTTCGCGGGTGGGTTTTTCGGCAAGACGACGATGGCGCCGTAGAGGCCCATCTCCACTTGTAGGTCACCCTGCGTGCCGCTGTAGTAGCCGCGAGTTCCCGGCGAACTTGCCGTGAAAGAGTAAGTCACGCTTCCACCTGGCGCTGCTTCCTGCGTAATCAGGCCGACTACACCACCGGTAGTCGCCACCTGAAATCCCGGAAAAAGAATCGAAGTATTGCCCGCGGCCGCGGGGAGGTTGTTGGTCAGGTTTACCGTTACCGTCTGACCTTCAGTAACAACCAGCGTCGGGCCGGGAACCTGCATCGAGGGGCATGTGGCATTGGCAATGCCTTGAGGAACAAACCCGCTGGGTTTCTGGCTGCAGCCGTATCCCCAGGAATAAACTGCGGAGCCGTCAGGCTGGTTCAGGTGAGCATCTTGCGCTGTAAGGTTGAATGTCGGCCCTGTTATGCCCGGAACCGCAGCGAATGCAGAACCTGTGAGCACGATCGCCAACACTGCCCAGCCGCAAAATTGAATCGTTTTCGAATTCGCTCTATTCATCTTCTTCATCTCCCGCATTGCAGCTCCTAATTGCACGTGTTGCCGAACGTGCTGCTGGACACGCTGTTGCAGATATGGACTTCCGTCATCAGTCCGCCGAAGTTTTCCGCGTCGTTGGAAAGGTGGTCCAAATTGGGACTGTACAAGTAGAAGACCTGACCCGGTTGGAAGAGCGCCGTGTTGCTGGCATCGAGGATGGCGTCGAGGGACTCACCGCCACCGAGGGTGATTGAATTGGTGTAGTACTCGGTGTTGTTTCCCTCCTGATCTCGCAACAGCTTAGCGTTCCACCCGACGACCTTCATTGGAACGCCGAGACTTTGTATCGTGTGATATTCCGAAACCGACAGGTTCACTAATCGGAGAAGCGCTTTTCCGCCTACGGGAATATTGATGATGGCGGGTAGCGGCTGCGAGTAATGCATCTTTCCGTCGGAGGATTGTGTAGCTTGAGGCCCCGGACGTACCGTGTCGGGATAGCTGCGACCATTCAAAAGGAAATACTTGTCTTTCATATCCACGAAGGCTTCGGGATTGAACGTCATTCCTACGAAGTGGAAGTTTGGATCGAAGCCATGCATCTGCAATGGGTACTCGACGTCATACGCAGTTGAGCCATCTCCGTCGTTGTAGGCGTACTTCTGAGGGTTGCCGAGCTTATCGGGGCCCTGGGCAGTGCCGGTGTTGATCGCGGGTAGCGTGGCGCTGCATAAGATGTCATTTGCAGGGCTGCATGCGGTGCGCAGGTCGCTTTGTTGAAATTGGAGGCCAGCATAAAGGCTGGTGCCTGACGCTAGGCGATTCTGCCGCGGACGAACATAGAGTTGTCCGACCATGCCCATCTGCAAGTGTTCGGGAGGGGTGATATGGCAGTGATAGAAATAAGTTCCCGCGTCGGGAGATAGGTAGTAGTAAGTGAAGCTCCCGCCAATGTTGATTGCAACGGAGGCATCGGGCACGCCATCGTAGAAGGAGGAAGCGTTGGGATATCCGTGGAAGTGGACAGTGTGCTGCTCGAACAAGTCCGGCCGCATGATCATGCCCACGTTGGTTAGTGTGAGGAAGAGTTCATCGTCCTCGTCGATACCGATTAGAGGTGCCGGAATGTTGCCGTTCATGACTCCTACGTCCATGATCTGCCGTGGGTCGACATGGCCATCAATGAGAGCGCCCGCGGTTCCACTCCCATTGTTCGCATCCACATCTGGCACCAGTCCGACTGCTCCGTTCCAAGCGAACGCTCCAGGAGCTCCTTCCTGATACCCGCCCTGCGTGTACGGAGAATCGCTCGCTTTGTCAGTCGTCGCAGGGTCGCCAGGTTGGAGTGGAGTTGGGTATGGATACAGGGAATTAAAGGCAGTGGGGAACTGGGTGCCGGGGAGGCCGTTCGCAATATCCGCCAGACCAGATAGTGGTCCGAAAGAGAACATGAACGTCTGGGTACCATCCGCCATGGTGGAATAGCCGTCACCTCCCGAAATCTGTTGACATTTGATTGCTCCATTCACGTTGGACGTGGGAGTGAGGTATCCTCCTTGACCATTTGCCACCGGTACAGTCGCAAATACCGTGGGACCGTTGTAAGCAGGCTCAGCATTGACGTTGGTTACCGTCGACGGATGGGTGATCGTGCTGGTTGGACACTGAACTCTGAATGATTGAGCGTGTGCGGCGAATGTGGCTAAGCAAATCGGCAACAGTATCGAGAGAGGTGTGCGCACCTTCCGGTTCCCCATGTGTCCTCCTCACGCCGGCGCCGGCGTGGTGATCTGTCAGGAATATCGGGGGAACTTACGAATCAAGCCCAGCGAACTCAAGAGTCATAATTTCTCTAGAGTCGAATTTCTCTAGTAGTGGTTTCAATGCGGGAAGTTCAGAACCGCTGGCGTGTGAGCAGGTTGCACCGATCCAGCCCTCGAACCGGAGGTAAATCAGACGACTGCACATTGGCAAGTGGGTGCAACTCTATTTTGCTCAGTAGCAAACAGAGTTGTGACGAGATTGAGCTGTATCTTGCTCTGGAGCAAAGATGAATGGTGCGGGGCAGGTATTATCCCGCTTCCCCCATTGTCATGCGAAATATCCGTTATGTAATATCCGCATTGGTCGCGGTGGGGTTCGGGCTCTTTCTCGGCGAACATCGCAACTATCAGGAACTCTTGGGACGATCGAAGCCTCTGCAGTACGTCGATCCTGCACGGGTAGCCCATCGAGACCAACCGCAGGCCAGCACCGCCGATTGCGGAGCGCAGGGCAAGGCTCTTTATCCTGGAGACATTGCGCTACTCGGTGCCCTCGGCCATTCCTCACCTTCGGCGCAACTGATAGCGATCGACTCTCGCCGTCGGCAGCCGGTCGGGATTGAATTGGCCGATGCACAGAAAGGAGGACAGCCGAGCAGGCTTCGTCTATTGGGGAGGGTTACCCCAGATCCAACGCATATTTATCAGGTAAACATTGCTGCTGATGGTTTTGTTAAAGAAATAAGCGACGAGGGCATCGGCAGCTACGTGAAAAAAGACCAACGTCTGGCTGTCATATATTCTCAGGAATTTCTTTCTATAGCAGGAGGCTTTCTCTCTGCCTACGAACGGACGCAAAACAAGGAAGACTCGACGGCTACTCAGGGAGTAGCCAGCCCGCAGACCTGGGCCGATCGTTTGCGCAATTTGGGAATGAGCGATTCCCAGATAAAAGAGCTAGTGGTCACTCGGAAGGTTCCTGAAGTTGTCTATATTAATTCGCCGGTCGACGGTTTCATCTTGGCGCGCAACATTTCGCCAGGCCAGAAGTTCGACCGATATACGGAGTTTTATCGCATCGCAGACCTGACACGGGTCTGGGTTGTTGCCGATTTATTCCCTAATGAAGTTCAGTACTTCAAGCCTGGTACCACCGCGAGAATTACCCTCCCGGACCGTGAACATAGTCTACTTGCTAAGGTCGCAAATGTTCTCCCAGAAGTGAATCCATCCACCCGCACTCTGCAGGTCAGGCTCGAAGCAGATAATCGCGGCTCCGTGCTTCGTCCAGGTGTCTTTGTGGACATAGAGCTATCGGGCCCTGTTAGCAAAGCTTTGACAATTCCTGTAGATGCTGTCTTGCATTCATACACTCGCGACTACATCTTTGTCGATCATGACGGCGGTTGCTTCGAACGGCGTGAAGTTGAAACGGGACGCTATTCCGGTGATCGCGTAGAGATATTGAAAGGACTGCACGATGGAGAGCAAGTAGTTGCATCAGGCGGGTTTCTCGTGAATGCCGAAGAACATTTACACACCGTCAGTCACGAAATGACGCCGTCTGAAAAGACACATTCCGTAGGAGACTTTCAGGACGCGAAATGCATTTTGCCCGCAGACTCGCTTGCAACGCTACCTTCGGGGCCTGGGGCAACCTCCGACGGCACAACTTCTTACCCTTGCTCACATATCGGCTCAGGCAAATCTGAGCAAGAGCACACCCGTTATCTGCCGCCAAAGCCGCGAGGCGATAATGATTAACCGCATTATCGACTTTTCCGTGGAGCACAGGGGTTTCATCCTCCTTCTTTTAGCCGCAGCTTGCGTCGCCGGATGTTGGGCACTAGCTAGTGTGCCACTCGATGCGATCCCTGAGCTCGGTGATACTCAGGTCATCATATATTCGAGGTGGGATCGCAGCCCCGACATCATTGAAGATCAAGTCACATACCCCCTGGTCACGGCGATGCTCGGAGCGCCGAAAGTCAAGACGGTGCGCGGCATCTCCGATTTTGGCTACTCTTATGTCTATGTCATTTTCGAAGATGGTACCGACCTTTATTGGGCCCGTTCGCGCACTCTGGAATACTTATCAGGCGCGCTCTCGCGCCTGCCTCAAGGTGTAAAAACGGAGCTCGGACCGGATGCAACCGCCCTTGGTTGGGTCTTCCAATACGCGTTAGTTGATAGCTCGGGTAAACACACCTTGGCTGATCTTCGTTCCTACGAAGACTGGTATTTGCGTTACTACCTCAAGTCTGTCCCTGGCGTTGCCGAGGTCGCAACCGTCGGCGGATTCACCCGCCAATTCCAGGTGAATGTGGATCCTAATCGCCTCCAGGCCTATGGCATTTCGATAAACCGCGTAGTTGAAGCGGTTCGCAACGGTAACAATGAAGTAGGAGGGCGGTTGTTGGAGTTCGGCGGCACCGAGTACATGGTGCGCGGTCGCGGCTACGCGCGTTCTCTTGACGACTTCGGAAATATCGTGCTGGCGGCCAGCGATACCGGGTCGCCGATTCGGATTAAGGATGTGGGCGAAGTGGAGATGGGCCCCGATTTACGCCGCGGTGTCGCCGACCTGGACGGCGCAGGAGAGGTAGTCTCCGGCATCGTAGTGATGCGCAGTGGAGAGAATGCGCTCGATGTTGTAAATCGTGTCAAAGCAAAGGTCCATGAGATTGAAGCAGGTTTCCCCGAGGGAGTGAAGCTGGTTCCCGTATATGACCGCTCGGAGCTGATCCACCGCGCAATCAGCAGTGTGAGACAAACGATCATAGAAATCGTGATCACCGTAGTTCTCATCATTCTTGTGTTTCTCTGGCATTTTCCCAGCGCCGCGATTCCGATTGCCACCATGCCCATAGCAGTTCTCCTTTCATTTATTCCATTTAAGCTGATGGGAATCACGGCCAATATCATGTCGCTCGCGGGAGTAGCGATTGCCTTCGGAGAGCTGGTGGATGCTTCCATCATCGTCGCCGAACAGACGCACAAGAAGTTGGAGATATGGGAACGCGGCGGGCGAGTCCGCGATGTCAAAGACGTAGTGATTGGCGCCATTAAGGATGTCGCTCCCACGAGTTTCTTCGCGCTGCTAGTGATTGCGATCTCCTTCCTTCCCGTTCTGACACTGCAGGCGCAGGAAGGACGCATGTTCCGCCCGCTCGCATACACGAAGACCCTGGCGATGCTGGTGGCTGCGGCATTGGCGATTACGGTCGATCCCGCCTTGCGCACATTGATGACGCGCTTAAAGAAATTCTCGTTTCAGCCAAGCTGGCTATGCCGATTGGCGAATGCGCTAATGGTTGGCCGGGTGGCTTCGGAGGAAACGCATCCCATTAGTGCCGCTCTGATGCGCGTCTATGAACCTGCATTGCGCTGGACTCTGAGATGGAAGTGGGTCGTGCTCGGGGCAGCCGCGGTCTTGGTAGCGATTACAGTGCCCGTGTTCTTCGGGCTGGGATCGGAATTTATGCCGCCGCTCGATGAGGGAACCATTCTGTACATGCCCACAACGCTTCCCGGTATCTCCCTTGCGCAAGCCCAGCGTGTGCTTGGGGCGACGGACGGCATTATCAGGCAATTTCCCGAAGTGGATCGTGTGCTCGGGAAGGCCGGGAGGGCCGACACTTCAACAGATCCCGCGCCTCTTTCCATGCTTGAAACCATAATTATTCTGAAGCCGCGCTCACAGTGGCGGCATGTGCATACCTGGTATTCGAGTTGGGCCCCGGAAGCGGTCGCAAGTGTGTTGCGCCACATAACGCCGGACACAATATCTCCCGAACAACTGACCAACGAGATGAATTCTTCTCTGAACGTCCCGGGCCTGGCAAACGCATGGACGATGCCCATTCGCGGGCGTATCGAAATGTTGACCACAGGCATACGCACATCGGTTGGGCTCAAGATATCCGGACCCGAAGTAACAGAGATTCAAGCCCTTGGGACCCAAGCGGAATTCATCCTGCACGGCATCAATGGCACACGTGGGGTGTTTTCCGAGCGCCCCGCGGACGGCTACTTCGTGGACATCCAGTGGAATCGTGAGGAGTTAGCCCGGTATGGGATCAGCCTCGAAGAAGCTCAGGAGACGGTGCAAAACGCAATCGGAGGTGAGAACGTTACAACAGCCGTGATTGGACGCGAACGCTATCCAGTGAACGTCCGTTATATGCGTGGCTTTCGCAATGACATGACTGCACTGGGACGGGTACTGCTGTCGGCGGGCGGACAGCGACAAGTGCCGCTGTCGAAGCTCGCACGCATAAAGTGGGACAACGGTCCTGCGATGATCCGCGACGAGAACGGCCTGCTGACGGGATACGTATACGTCGATCTAGCGGGCCGGGACGCCCAATCTTATATCGATGATGCCAACCGTCTGCTCCGTGCCAAAATGAAACTACCAATCGGATACACGGTCACCTGGAGCGGGCAGTACGAAGCTATGCAGCGAGCTAAACAACGCCTGAAGATAGTTGTTCCAATCACGCTATTCCTGGTAATTCTGCTGCTGTACGCCAACACCGGCTCACTTCCCAAGACGCTGATCGTTCTGCTGGCAGTTCCGTTCTCGGCCGTCGGCGCGGTGTGGTTCCTTTACGTTGCCGGGTACAACATGAGCGTTGGAGTCTGGGTCGGCCTCATCGCCCTGTTGGGAGTCGACGCCGAAACAGGCGTTTTCATGCTGTTGTACCTCGACCTTGCTTATGAGGAGGCCAGAGACCGGGGAAGGTTGAATACGCTGGCTGACTTACGAGAAGTCGTGGTCAAGGGGGCGGCAAAAAGATTGCGGCCAAAATTCATGACATTCGCAACGACGTGCATCGGATTGTTTCCGGTCATGTGGTCTGTTGGAACTGGGTCCGACGTTATGAAACGAATTGCGGCGCCAATGGTGGGTGGTATCTTCACTTCATTCGTGTTGGAATTGCTCGTCTACCCAGCCGTTTATGAACTATGGAAGAAGTCAGCTGTTTCGCCGGAGATCGAGGCTAGCGCGCTAATGCAGAACGACGATGCCGAACTGCATGCCGCTTTGCTGGCGCATCGATAGATCCAATCTTAAAAGATCGTCGATGCGCCTGACTGAGGCATTCGCGCCTCCACGAAAGCCGCAAAGCGTTTTCGGTGATCCGATTCGCAACGTATTTGAGATTCATCAAGGTTGACCGCAATAGTTTCATGCGAAAGGTACGCGAATGGTAAAACATTGCACCACCTACGCACGCACACTAGCGATAGGGACTGTGTTATGGGGCACTTTGTTTGCTCAGCAGACAGCTGTGACCGGCGCGCAACGCGCTCCTATGGCTTCAAAGAAGACTGCAGTAGTACCCAAACGCGCGGCCCCTGCGGCGAAGGCAAAGCCGATTGCGCTTACTACTCGCCGAGACAAGGTGAGTTACGCCTTGGGCATGAATATGGCGAAGAACTTGCAGCGAGAGTCGGTTGACGTGGACCCAGACGTCATGTCGCGAGGCTTAAAGGACGTTCTGTCCGGGAACAAAACCCTGCTAACAGAAGACGAAGCTAAAGTGACGCTTACTGCTGTGCAGAATGAAATGCGCACGAGACAGCAGGCCAAAGCCCAGCAGCTCGGGCAGGCAAACAAAAAGGAGGGCGAGGAGTTTCTCGCAGCTAACAAAGGAAAGGAAGGCGTAATCACGCTGCCCAGCGGCCTTCAATACAAGGTTCTAACTGAGGGTACAGGCCCAAAACCGTCGGCAAGTGACTCGGTGGTCTGCAACTACCGAGGCACACTGATTAATGGCGTGGAATTTGATAGTTCCTACAAACGCGGACAACCATCAACCTTCCCTGTAAGTGGAGTGATCAAGGGCTGGACTGAAGCTTTGCAGCTAATGCCGGTAGGGTCAAAGTGGCAACTCTTTATTCCTCCTGACCTGGCTTACGGCGATCGGGGAGCCCCCCCTGATATCGCTCCTGATGCTACGCTGATTTTTGAGGTGGAGTTACTGTCGATCCAGGGCAAGTAACGAGCGTTTCTTCTTGCTGCCGTCAGCAGCCTTGTGGCTCAACGAGCCCGCTCCTCGTGGTAAGCGCTGTCATAGCTAAACGGAACGAAGCAAGATGCATTCACTGCGCGAACTGCCGCCAGCAATTGCCCGACGCAGGCCCGATATCAAAATGAGAGGAGTGGATAGCCCCATAGACCGAACGATTATCTTACGACTAGTTCGAGTAGTGGATTTGCGCTGCTTTGATTTGTGTCCATAAGCACACCTTGGAATCTGAGCGTTCGATCGGGAGCGCCCTGGTTCACGTTTGTTGCGAGATAGCTGCCGTCGGATTGCAGTTTTCCCTCCAGTTCAATGTTCTCCCCAACAGACAGACTGCTGAATTGCGCCACGGCAGGATCAAACACAGTCGTGCCGTCCACTTTAACGTGGACCGTATCACCAGTTGTGGCGAGCTGGACGTCCATGGTGCCGGCCGATGATTGTATGGCGGAAATCTGCACGAGCGTCATACTTAGTTCGGGAATACCGCTTAGCGTCGTCGTTGCCGAACTTAGAACTGGCGTGATTACGTAGTTTCCGTTGGCATCCTTGGACAAGGACTTCTGAAGGTCGAAATCGAGCATAACACCCTGGGACTGACCTGCCGCCAGGGTGAAAGCGATCGGCGTCCTGAGTGTCGAGTTGGCGAGTGTCACCGAAGGCGTGCTGGTTTGAGTCAACTGCTGTACGACACCATTTGCTCCCACCACGGTAAGACGTGGACTCGACAGGCCGATTTCAAGGCTGTTGTAGGTGGCCGGGCTGATCGAAACCGAGGAGGCGGCCAAGGCGGATGCCAGTCGGAGTTGACGAAATTCAAACTCGCGTGACCAAGCCGACAGCGCATAGGGTGTTCCAGCAGAATCGACAAGAGCGGCGTTGGTAATACTTACATTGAATGCTACGACTCCATCAACAGGTGCATCCTTCACGAACATACTCACCTGTCCCTTGGTCGGCGTGTTTGCGGCGGCAGCAGCATTTGCCGGAGTGGTTGAAGTCAGGCCGCAACCGATGAAAGGCAGGCAAAGCGATAACAAAGCAGCGGCAAGCAAATTTTCGCGAATTGTGAATGACTTAGTCATTGCAGCTCCACGATCGTTGCGGCGAGAGTCGGGCCGCCGGATGCACTCACTTTGTTGAACAAAATCCCGCGTACCGAGACGCTCTGTCCAACTTGCGGAGTCACGCCATTCATATTGGTTGAACTGCCCAGGATCACCGTCACTGATGTAGGGAGATAAGTCGCAGATGGCTGCAGGGTGAATTGGTTGGTGCCTACCTGCATGATGCTGCCGTCTATCGTCTGGAGTTTCAGAATCACGACGTCGGCGGTCGTGGGAGATGACCCAGCCCGCAGACGTACCTCGAGCACTTGTCCCGGAAGCAGATCGGACGCAGTCGCGAACCAGCAGGTGGGGCAAGAGATCAGGCTTGATGCGGTGTTTGGCTGCACTTGGAATTTAGTACTGCTGTCCAGCATTGCACCTAGGAACCCTCCCGAGGGCATACTCCCATTGCTAACCTGAAAACTCGATGTGGAAGTAGCGGTGTTACCTAAAGCATCTCTTGCGTTGACAGTGATGTTGTGAATGCCGTTCGGTACTCCGGTCGTGTCCCAAGTCACTGTGTATGGAGCGGTTCCCTGTTCGATTCCGATTTGATTGTTGTCAACCTCATAGCTGACACCAGCAATGCCCGCTCCTGCTGAGGCAGTTGCAGTCAAATTGATTACACCTGCAACGACTGAATTTGGCTGCGGCGAATTGATGGAAACCGTCGGCGGCGTGGCGGTCGTGACGGTCAACGTGATTTCGAGATTTTGGGGAGTATTTGCAGCAGCGCTGGAAGCGACACTGACGATGCCGGTGTAGGTCCCCGCTGCAAATGCCGTAGGATCTACGGACACGGAAAGGTTGCCCGGCGTTGTGCCTCCACCAACTGCAGTTATCCAAGTGCTTCCAGACGTGACGGTGTAGACAAGCGCTGTGCTGCTGCTACTGACGCTCACCATCTGTGCCGGCGGTATTGTGCCTCCCGTCGTGTACGCAAAAGACAGAGTTGTGGGGCTGAGGAGAAGAGTAGGTGTCGGCACAGTCACGGTCAGCATCACAGCCACACTCAAAGGACTGTTAGCTGCGCCCATCGCTGTGACGTTGACTGCGCCGGTATACGTTCCTGCCGCCAAGCCTGAGGTGTTCACCGACACTGTTACCGTTCCCGGCGTCGTTCCAGTGCCAGTGGCTGTCAACCAAGCTCCCCCCGTCGTCGCAACGCTATAGTTCAGCGCCGTGCCGCTGCTGCTCACTGCGAAAGTCTGCGCGGCTGGAGCGCTGCCGCCGCTCGTGTAGCTGAATGTCAGACTGGACGGACTCACGGCAAGGCTCGGCGGACTGGTAACTGTCAAAGTGGCAGCTACTGTCTGGGGACTATTTGCGGCTCCCGTTGCCGTGATAGTGATCGTGCCACTGTAAGTCCCAGCGGCTAGACCTGAGGTGTTGATGGATACGCTGACGGTGCCAGGTGTTAGGCCTCCTCCACTAGCCGACAGCCAGGCGCCTCCCGAAGTGCTGACCGTGTAGCTCAATGCTGAACCGCTGCTGCTCACTGTGATTGGCTGCGCCGCGGGAGCAGTATCTCCAATCACGTAACTGAATGACAGGCTCGTCGGGCTGAGTACCAATGCGGGATTCGAAGTAACCGTCAGTGTGACGCCGATGCTCTGCGGACTGTTCGAGGCGCCTGTCGCCGTGATGCTAAGCGATCCGGTGTAGGTACCTGCGGTTAATCCTGAAGGATTGACTGAGACGCTGACGGTGCCGGGCGTGGTGCCTGACCCGGTCGCCGACAACCAAGTGCCTCCCGAAGCCGCCACGTTATAGCTCAGTGCCGCCCCTCCGCTGCTGCTGACCGCCAAGGTCTGCGTGGCAGGCGTGCTGCCCCCGAGCGTGTACACAAATGACAAACTGGAGGGGCTTACGCTTAATGTCGAAGCAGTTATGGTCAATGTGACCGAGACGGTCTGTGGACTGTTCGCGGCGCCTGTTGCCGTTACGCTAACCGATCCCGAGTACGTGCCGGCTGTTAGTCCGGCCGGAT
>JAFAUE010000451.1 GCA_019243475.1 Acidobacteriota bacterium
AAGCGTTTCAAGAAAAAGCGGTTTCAAGAAAAAGCGGTTTCAAGAAAAAGCGGTTTCAAGAAAAAGCGTTTCAAGAAAAAGCGTTTCAAGAAAAAGCGCTTCAAGAAAAAGCGCTTCAATCCCTTTGTAGTTTGAAGTTGAAACGATTTTCCCTGAAACGACTCACCCCTAAACGCCTTGCGCTCATTTATCCTGTACGCGCTCCGCATTCGCGAAGTGAATTCCCGACATCGTTATTCAGTGAGCCACTTTGGAGAAGCAGCAGTCCCATCGTCGTCGTCTCTCGCTCGCCAGGCTCTGGCGTTTTCGGCTGCTGGCGTTTTTCGCCGTCTTCGGTCCTGGATTCATTACTGCGAATGTCGACAACGACGTCGGCGGCATCCTTACCTATTCCCAGGCTGGCGCGAAATTCGGATACGCACTGCTTTGGACGCTGATTCCTACCACCATCGCGCTCATCGTCGTACAGGAAATGGCCGCCCGCATGGGCGCCGTGACCGGGAAAGGCCTCTCCGACCTGATTCGCGAAGAATTCGGCTTGCGCGTAACCGTATTCACCATGCTGATCCTCGGAATCGCCGATTTCGGCAACATCGCCGCCGAATTTGCCGGACTCGCTTCCGGAATGGGAATCTTTGCGCCCGATCTGGGCTGGGGAGTAAGCAAGTACTTGGTCGTGCCTCTTGGTGCAGCGCTGGTTTGGTTCGTCGTGGTGCAGGGAACTTACCGGCCAGTGGAGAAGATACTCATCTTCTTTTCGTTAATTTATTTCACCTACATTGCATCGGCTCTCTACGCGCATCCCAACTGGCATGCGGCGGTTCGCGATACGTTCGTACCCGTAGTCAGCAAGAGCTCCGACTATCTCGTCATGGTCGTCGGTCTGGTAGGAACAACCATCACGCCATGGATGCAGTTTTATCTGCAGGCTTCGATTGTCGAAAAGGGAATCGGCAAGAAGGAATATGCGCTCTCGCGCTGGGACGTGATCCTGGGCTGCATCGTGACCGACGTAGTGGCCTTCTTCATCGTGGTGGCATGCGCCGCTACGCTGTACGTGACCGGCCAGCACGATATTAGCGACGCGGCCGAAGCTGCGGTGGCCCTGCGACCGCTCGCGGGACAATTCGCTTCTCTCTTATTCGCTGTGGGACTGGTGAACGCCGCTTTGCTCTCTGCCGCCATTCTTCCCCTTGCCACCGCTTACAACATCTGCGAAGGCTTAGGTGTTGAATCGGGAGTGAACCGTCGGTTCTCCGAAGCCAAGGTCTTCTATTGGCTCTACACCTTTCTTATCGCCGGAGGAGCAAGCGTCGTTCTCATTCCACATCTACCTCTCATCAAAGTCATTCTCTTTTCTCAGGTGCTCAACGGTGTTCTCATTCCCTTTGTGCTGATCTTCATGATTAAGCTCATCAACCGCCGCGATTTGATGGGTGATCACCGTAACACGCTCATCGCGAATGTGATCGCTGTGAGCACTAGCGTAATCATGATCGCCCTGACCGTCGGTATGATCTGGACAACGCTCGCTCAATCCTGAACTTTGTGCGAGTTACGCACTTCGTTCATGCCACTGAAACAGCGAGATGTTAGACCTTCATCCTGTTGAACGGAAATAAGACCAAGATGCCCAGCCATTCCAGGCGAAATGACTTTCGGAGGAACTGCTCAGCGGCACTGCTCTTGAGTGTGGTGCTGATCGCGCGAGTGACAGCCGCACAATTGCCCACAACGGCGGCGTTTGCTTCAACCGTGGAGTGTCCTCAGACATCACTTTGCTCTTCATCGCCTTCCGGCGTGAGCAGCGATTCTTCAATCAGCGCAGAATCGCAACAGGAGCCCGCATCCGATGGCACGCAACAGGAGCTGCCGCCCACGCCAACCGCAGATCCCGTTACGGTTTTCCCGCAGCACCTGATCCACGACCGCTTCTGGATCTCCGGGCAGGCAAACATCATTGAGCAATGGCACGGCGATTTCCGGGCGCTCTACAGCGGTCCCAATAGTTTGCGCAATACAGCCGAACACGGCGCGTCGCGTCTCTTCACTTTGTACACGGTTGCGAAGCTGAGCAGCAGGAGCGAAGTAATCTTTAATCTGGAAGACGCTTCCGGATTCGGTATCAGCAATTCGCTCGGTCTAGCCGGTTTCACCAACATCGACGTAGTGCGAATTCCCGGTGAAGGCTCGCCGCTCAGCACCGCGCCTTATGTGGCCCGCGCGCTCTTCCACTATGTCGTTCCGCTAACCGGAGATCGAGAAGAAGCTGAAGCAAGTCAGCTAGGGATTCTCACCAGTCTTCCCACAAAACGCATTGAGTTCCGAATTGGGACATTTTCCCTCGCCGACTACTTCGACGGGAATGCCATCGGCAGCGACAGCCACCTGCAATTCATGAACTGGGCAATCGTCAACAACGGCGCTTGGGACTACGCGGCAGATACGCGCGGATACACCTGGGCGGCAATCCTCGAACTGCACGAGCGCGCGTGGTCTCTGCGCTTCGGCGAGGCGCTCATGCCAAAGATCGCGAACGGCATCGACTTCGAATGGAATCTGCGTACGGCGCGAGCCCACAATCTGGAATTGGAATTACGCCCACCCATACTGCCGAATCGGCATAGCACTGTTCGCCTGCTCGCTTATCGCAACATTGCCAATATGGGAAATTACCGCGACGCAATCCGCGCATTCCAGGCAGGCGAAACCGCGACGCCGGATGTCGTTGCCGTTCGCCAGAATGGCCGCACCAAGAACGGCGTGGGACTTAATCTGGAGCAGGAGCTTCCGGCCCACTTCCGCGCTTTTCTGCGGTTCGGGTACAACGACGGCCACAACGAATCTTTTGCTTACACCGAAGTCGATCGCACGATATGCTTCGGCGCTGACCTCGCAGGCGATGGTTGGCGTCGTCCGCACGACAGGTTCGGGGCGGCGTTTGTGAGCAACGGACTCTCAGCCGACCATCGCCAGTATCTGGCTCTGGGCGGTCAAGGCTTCCTGCTCGGCGACGGACGCCTCAACTATGGGCGCGAGAAGATCGTCGAGATGTACTACACCGCGCACCTTTGGCGCGGAGTGTTTGGCGCCTTCGATCTGCAACACATCAACAACCCGGGATATAACCGGGATCGAGGCCCGGCAACGGTGCCGGCGCTGCGATTGCATGTAGATTTTTGAAAGAACACTGCCAGCGTGGCCTCTGACTTGCTTTCGCTGTCCCCTGTAACCTGTCCCCTGAACCTGGCCCCCTCTCTTTCAATGCAGCCAGGGAACCGATTTCGCTGCCCAAACGCTGGAGCGGAATTTACCACGCAACTCTTCCGCGACTTTTCCCAAAACGGTATGGTCATTCGTCGCTTTGTAGTGAGATACAGCACGCCAGTACATCGCGCCGGGAACAGAGTGCGATTGGCCGTAGCGAGTGATGACTTCGTCGTACCAGCGCTCCGCCTCCGGATAGTTCTTCTGCACGAAAGCGATACGGCCAAGACCGCTGATTAAGGCCGCAACAAAATCCGTTCTGGGCAGATAGCCTTCGAGCCGCACCCGTTCCTTGCCGCTGCTGGCCAGGAGCAGCGCGGAAGGAGTCCAGACAGCGTCGAAGCGATGAAACCATCCCGGATGTTCTTTGATGTGGGCCTTCACCGGAAGGAAATTCTGCTGGATGAACTCGGCGGTCTTCGCATCTTCGTACGACTCGGCATCCAGCCGAGCACAAGCGCCTCAAGCCGGAGCCGCGCTGAAGTCAATCAAGATAGGCTTGTTCTGCTGCTTGGCTGTCGCCAATGTCTGATCAATGTCTTTGCTCCAATTCACGCCCATGAGCACCTCCAAACAGAACATTATAAGTAAGGTACGTCTTGCCGATCGCTCCTGTGATAGGTTACATGTAACCGTATGCGATCCAGGAAACCAGTAAACTCTTCAGCAAAGAAGGTGAGAGCTCATCGCGCGCGCCTACGCAAGCAGGGCTTGCGTCCTATCCAAATCTGGGTGCCTGATACTCGCTCCGCCGGCTTCAGCAAAGAGGCGCGCCGGCAATCACTGGCGGTTGCTCACAGTTCGCAGGCGAAGGACGATCAGGCCTTCATCGACTCCATCTCTGTTGCCGGGAACGAGTGAATCGAGGAGAGATATGGACCGTTGCCGGGGGCGAAGGATATGCCGGCAAGCCGCGGCCGGTTCTCATCCTCCAGGACGACCGCTTCCGGAACACGGCTTCAGTTACGCTTTGCGCGTTCACGACTGACCCGACCGAAGCTCCTATCTTTCGGCTGCCCATCGAGCCAACTGATGAAAACGGCTTGCATGTTTCTTCTCGCCTGATGGTGGATAAGATCGTTACTGTGCCAAGAACCAAGCTTCGCGCGCGCATCGGCAAGTTGGGCATTGAGGATATGGTTCGGTTGAACCGTGCCATTCTGGTATTTCTCGGCATCGCCTCCAAGAACGCCAGCTAGAACATTTCGTATCAAGCCCTCCAAGTCATGATCGTGAGCGTGTTCGAAAATGCGTCAGCAGTTGGTGTCACAGTTAATGACGTTGTGCGCCCGCACATTTCTTCTGCCCGCAATGCAAATTCTTCTCAGTAGCCAAGGACATGTCCCGCTGGTGGTTACCTTGGTAAGTCTCTGAAAACAACTGGAGACTACGAAACCAGCATCTACTCTGACCATTTGGTATGCGAGCTGCTTTTCCGCTCAGGTTCTGATGAGAGGAGTAGGGCTATGAAAACAATTTTCCAAATTGGGCTTTTACTGATGGTCGCATCCCTGGCTTTTGCCAAGGACGAGCCGGTGTTTCATCAGACCGGAACCATCACCAACATGGACGCAGTCCCGTGCGGCGTGGACGAAAACAGCGGCAAAAGCTTTGCCGGCGAGATTCTGGGCACCGACGGCGCGCATAAGAAATCGCGCGAGATGCTTTGCCAGGAGTATGTGCTGAAAACCGATACCGTCATGTATCGGATCCGCCCGCGCGATGATAAGCATCCTGTTCTGCTGCCGGTAGGCGAACGCGCCAGCTTCCGCATCAAGAAAGACAAGCTGCTGCTGGCTGTGGCAGAGCTCGACGGCAAAGAGCGCGAGTATTCAGTAACGTCCATGCAGATGCTGCCGTCGGAGTCGCGTTCGACCGCCGAGCGCGCAGCCAAGTAGAGTCAAGAACGAGTTGGATTTCGCAAGGAGAAAGACATGAATCGATTGCTTTCAATACTTACTGCGGCCACTTTTCTCGCTGCAGCAGCGGCCGCTCAGACAGGCGCGCAGACAAGCGCCTCGGGAAACACCGCAGCCGGAGTTCAGGTAGGACAAACCAGCGCTGGGGTGAATTCAACCACTTCAGCTGACGCAGGCGCGCAGACAAACCACAAACGACAGGGCGCCGATGCCAACGGCAGCGACTCGGCTGCGAGCGACACATCCGCTTCCCTGAACGGGAATTCTGTGGGCGCAAGCTCGTCTGGATCGTCGGCACTGGCTGCAGGAACCACGATTCCAGCGACGCTGGCAAAGCCGGTGGACGCACGCAAATGTAAGCCGGGCGATGAAGTCGTCGCTAAGGCCACGCAGGACGTCCGTTCCGAATCGGGAGTCGTGATTCCGCATGGCTCGCGCCTTCTAGGACATGTCACCGACGCCAAGGCCAAGGCCAAAGGAGATTCCGAATCGGCGCTGGGCATCGCCTTTGATCGTGCCGTTCTGCGGAACGGGCAGGAAGTTCCGCTGAACGCCGGTATTCGCGCGCTGGCTGCTGCGGCGAACAATGGCGCGGCCTCTGCGGGTGACGACAATTTCGGCGCAGCCAACAGCTCCGCGATGGGAGGCGTCGCGGTTGCCGCTCCTGCCGGCGGGCGTGGTGGGTTGTTGGGTGGTGCTGCGAACACAGTTGGCGCTACCACCAACACCGTAGGAAGCGCGGCTGGCGGTGTCGCCAACGGCGTAGGAGATGCAGCGGCCGGAGTCGGAGCCAATGCATCGGGCGCGGTCAACGGAGTGGGCGCCGCCGGACAGCTCACGTCCCAGAGTCAGGGCGTAATTGGACTCAAGGGACTGTCGCTCCAGAGCGCAGCCTCGAACTCGACTCAGGGCTCAGTCATTACGTCCACCGGTAAAGACGTGAAACTCGACAGCGGAACTCAGCTCCTCCTCCAGGTGAATCAGTAATCAACTCCAATCCTCCTTTCAGACAGCCCTCGCTCGATGCGGGGGCTTTTTTTTTGCGCTCGTTCGTCCCGCGAGAGTTGGCCTCACCGTTCTTGAATGTGAGCTTTGTGCAGCCATGAACAAAGCTCTAACGGCATTTGCATGCCTGCTTCTGTGTCCCGCATTCTTTGCTCAAACCTCCGAATGGCCGAACTACGGTAACGATCCGGGCGGCATGCGCCATTCGCCGCTGTCGCAGATCAACAGCGAGAACGCCACTAAGTTTCGGCAGCGGCCGACGTAGGTCATCTACAATCAGCGATTCCGTTGTTGAATGTTTAATCGGGTGCTCCGTGGATCTTAACTTTATGCGAAGAGCGATTGCGCTCTCAACTCAGAACGTCACTTCAAACCAAGGCGGCCCATTTGGAGCTGTGGTGGTGAAGGACAGCCAGATCATCGGTGAAGGGACCAACCGAGTGCTGGCCACCAACGATCCGGGCGCTCATGCGGAAGTCATCGCGATTCGCGAAGCCTGCAGGCGTCTAAAGAGTTTCGAGCTGCGGGGCTGTGAGATTTATTCGAGCTGCGAGCCTTGTCCGATGTGCATGGGGCTCATTTACTGGTCGCGCGCAGACAGAGTCTATTACGCGAACACGGCCGCCGACGCGGCGCGCATTGGTTTCGACGACGCCTTCATCTACAGCGAGCTGGCGCTTCCACCCGAGCGCCGCGCTGTGAAAATGGAGCGCGTAAAAAGCCCTGAAGCGCTGGAAGCGTTTGCTGCATGGGAAAAGAAGCCGGACAAGACGCCGTATTGAGGCGCGCACAAAGCCATTGGAAATCAGCAATTGCCACCGGCGATTAGTTTGCGAAATGCGCATAGGCGAATGCGAATCCTACCTGCTTATCGCCTATCGCCTATTGCTTATTGCCTGTTCCGCTAATCCGTTCCATGGGACAGCGCTGCCGTGCGCTCGAGCTTGTCCCAGGAGAAGGCACGGCCATCAATCGCGCGCTTTAAAGTCTTGAACAGCACTACGGAAAAAACCTGCCGGTAGGTAAATCGCTGAATCCAGATATCCGCCAGCAGCCAGTAGTCTTCGTGCTGGCGCGGATCGCGGCGTTCGAGCGCGAACGCGAGCGAAGACGCGAGAAAGTCGATGACCAGGAAACTCACGAAATAGATGACCAGCTTCTGGAAACTGGCTGGATTGGCGGCGTAAGGATGAAAGTGACGGTCAACAAAGTACCAGAGTGCGCTGACCACGAACATCACGTCGATGAAAGGTGAAACCAGTGGCAGAAGTATTTGGAAGATCACGATGTTGGGCAGCGCGAACCAGCCGAAACTGCCGCGACGCAGCAGCGCTCCGCGATGTTTCCAGACCGCCTGCAGGATCCCAAAAGACCAGCGGAAGCGCTGGCGCATCAATCCGCGCGCGCTCATGGGCGCCTCGGTATAAGCAAGCGCGCGGTCCTCATAGATCACGCAATAGCCGCGCCGCAGGATGTTCATCGTAAGATCGGCGTCTTCTGCAACGGTGCTCACCGGATACCCGCCTGCCTGTTCCACCAGTTCGGTACGCCACGCGCCCAGTGCACCGGGAACAACCGTGACCGCGCCGAGAAGATCGAGTGCGCGGCGCTCGAAGTTCTGGCTGGTGATGTATTCAAGCGCCTGCCAGCGCGTCCAGATATTCACGCGGTTCCCGACTTTGGCATTCCCCGCGACTGCCCCGACATTTGGATCGGCGAAGTGCGGCACGAGCCGGGCAACCGCTTCGCGCGCGATTACCGTATCGGCATCGATCCCGATGTAATACGGCTCGGTCACATGCTGCAGGCCATAGTTCAGTGCCTCAGCTTTTCCCGAATTGGGTTTTGTGAGCACCAGAACTTTGCCTGCTGCAATTTCCTTTACGAACATCGTGCGCGCGATTTCCAGCGTGCGGTCCTTCGAGCCGTCGTCAATGACAATCACGCGCAGCTTCGGGTAGGTCGAGGCCAGGACTGAGCGGATCGTTCGCTCGATGACTTTTTCTTCGTTATAAGCCGGAATCAATACCGCGACATTCGGCTGAAATCCGGAGTCAAGACGCTGCGCGGAAGAACCGCGCAGCCGGTCGATGCAGGCCAGAGCTCCAATAATCACGAGGCGGCCAGTCATCAGGATGTCGCCGATGAAGAAGATGTACTGAATGCCGACAAGAATGAGGCTGAACATCCAGAACGCGAGATTATCTACGCGTGCGGCCCAACGTTCCCGAGCGCTTGTGAGTGCTGGCATAACCTGCGCATAGCTATCGCCAATAAGTTCGGAAACCGGAACAATCCTGTAGCCGCGCGCGCGGATGCCGTCGATGATCATGGGCAGCGCTTTGACGGTCTGCGAGCGGTCGCCGCCGCCATCATGCAGCAG
Organism: Acidobacteriota bacterium; assembly: GCA_019243475.1. Lineage (GTDB taxonomy): Bacteria > Acidobacteriota > Terriglobia > Terriglobales > Acidobacteriaceae > Gp1-AA112. The sequence goes on from JAFAUE010000451.1 coordinate 8,575, forward strand.
GATAATGTTGCCTCGGTTGAGCTGGTCGAAGACGGCTTGGACAATCTGCGCAGCCGAATAGTGCGGATTGAGAGACCAGTCATTCGGATCGATCTTGTCTCCCACGGTGATGTAGCCGAGCGCCTGCACTTGCTCGAGCGGCTTCACTTCGTCTGCAGTATCCGGCTCCTGATCGATGGAATAAGGCGGACGGAAGAACAAGGGCTTGACGCCGAGTTTGGCGGCAAACAGCCGCTCGGTAACGTTGATCTCGGTTTCAAATCGCCAGGGCGAAACTTCGCTGATGTCCGGGTGCGTGAGCGTGTGGTTGCCAATCTCATGTCCCTCGTCATAAATGCGCTTTAGCAGCCCCGGATCGTTCTCGGACGGAATGCCGATCAGAAAGAATGTCGCTTTCGCATTCTTCCGCTTCAGCACATCCAACATCTGCGGAGTGAATTTCGGATCGGGGCCGTCGTCGAACGTAATAGCGACTTCCTTGGGCTTCGCTCCGTAGGCTTCCAATTCGTAAGGATTGGGGAGCTTTGTAAATTTTTCCGATGTAACCAGGCCAGTACGCTTGTCGAGGGTGAGCTGGCGCGTTCCCGCGCTGGGACGCTGCATAATGCGCAGGACTTCGCCTTGCCCTTCATAGGAAACGTCAGGGCCGGGCGGAACGTCCGCCAGCTTGGTTACAGGATCGGAAGCGCGCGGTTTATCCCAAATCTCCCACAGCGATCGATCTTCTGAACCCAGTCGCCAAAGCGCGAAGGTGCGAATTCCCAGATTGCGCGCGGAACGCATCTGGTTGAGCGCAGTCACAGCATCGAGAAACCAGATCTGATGTTTCGTGCCGTCGTCCTCGTCGTACGCAATGTGCGGATTCAACGAGTCTGGCTCGAAGTCGATGGGAGTTTCAGAATCGGAAGAACGTATCCAGGCGTCCTGCACGGAGAGGTTGCAGACCAGCGCTTTATTGCCCTCTGGGCACTCCACTGGCTTATTGCCCCATTCGTATCCGTAATTGCCGAGCGCCACGATCAGTTTCTCGCGCGGCACGACTTTGAGTGCCTTCTGGATATTGCCCACGAAAAACGCGTGACTGGCGACCGGACCCGCTTTGCTCTCCGACTGGTGCTCGTCATAGTCCATGAGAATGAGCCCGTCGGAAGTTTGTGCGAGGAGCTTGTAGTTGAAGTCGTCGTCATCGGCCGGAACGTTGATGAACAGCTTCATGCCGTGAGCATGCAGGTCGGCTGCTGTCTCCGTCATCAACGCGTTGAATGCATCTTGAGAAGCGCGGGGAAATGACTCGAAGTCGATTGAGACGCCGCGCAACTTCGGATCAGAGGAGAGAAACGTGATCAGTTGCCGGCGGAAATCAGCTCGGGCGTTCGGATCTGCGAAGAAGGTTCCGATGTTCGTGAGCCACTTCTGCGCTACCGGATCATAGTTCTGAATAAGAGGAAAGACTTCGGTGTCGGCTTTTTCCGTCCGGATGAGCGGCATTACCTGGTTATCGACCTGATGAATTGAGTTTCCGCGCACCACGTCGAACATTTCATTGGTTAGTGAATTCTGCCCCTGAATCCGTCCGTCGGGAGTGATGACGTAGAGCCACGCGGGAAAGAGGAGGTCAATCTGCCGCAAATACGCCTTTAGCGACGAATAGCTGCCCTTGTCCCAAGTGACATAAAACGCCGCGCGAAGGCCCTCATCTTCATTGAGGACAACGTCCGACGGACGTTTATTCGTGCGTCGATGCGAACCCAGCGCCGGCCCGGCGTGACGGTGAGTATCACGAATCGGCTTGTAGGTATGTCGAGTCTCCGGCCATGGAGTGGGCGGCAGATCCTCAGAACGCAGCGCCGTGAAGATGAAAACTACGACTACGATGGTGACAACCAGTCCGGCGAGGTTCAACAAAAGTCGCAGGTTTCTCCAGCGCTTCAATTGTGGATCGTAAAAGACTGGCTTGGGCATTGCGGAAGGCGACGGCTGTGTTCAATCGTAAGGCGCGTGTAAACCAGCGTCAAACACGGGAGTTGCTGAACCGTTACGGTGAGTTTTGAGGCCATATCGGACGCCACTATGGCCCGGATTGTCTTTTAAATCTGTATCTTTAGCCGCTTCGAGCCCCAGAACAAACCTTGATTTTTGGGACGCATTGGACAATGATGCGGAGTCAATGCTGTGTCCGGTCTGCCAGGCAGAGAATGAAGAAAATGCCACCAGGTGCAAGTCCTGCACGTCTTCGTTTGACCTCGAAGTGACGCTTGGCGGCGGGCAGGAACTGGCAAACTCGGACTTAGAAAAGTTTCAAAGTCCCACGTTTATACCTTCCGGGCGACCTCAGCCTTCTGCATCCAGCGGCGCGGCCTCGGGGTTAGCTCGGGCCGCCGCAGATCACGCCTCTGGCCTGCCCGACGAACTTCCCAACTTTGGGCCCCGTTATGAGGTCATCAAAAAACTGGGCGAAGGGGGAATGGGAGCGGTTTATCGCGCACGTGACCTCGAACTGAACCGCGAAGTCGCGCTCAAGCTCGTGCGCCCCGCGCTGATGCAGAACTCCGTCGTGCTGCAGCGATTCAAGCAGGAATTGCTGCTGGCCAGCCGCATCTCCCACAAAAACGTTCTTCGAATCCACGACCTTGCAGAAGCCAATGGCCTGAAGTTCATTTCCATGGCCTATGTGGACGGCCAGGATCTGGCGGCGCACATTCGCGGCAAGGGCAAGCTGCCGGTCGCGGAGGCTATCGAGATTGGCAGACAGATATGCGCCGCCCTCATTGCCGCGCACTCGGAAGGCGTGGTGCATCGCGATCTGAAACCGGAGAACATCCTGCTTCAAAGTGGGAACGTTTACGTTTCTGACTTCGGCCTGGCGAAGTCGCTGGAAGAAAGCCACGGCGGGGCGACGGCCATGACTCTTAGCGGCGAGCTACTCGGTACGCCGCGTTATATGGCGCCGGAGCAGGTGGAAGCCAAAGCAGTGGATGCGCGCACCGACATCTACGCTCTCGGCCTGATTCTGTACGAAATGGTGACGGGTGACGTGCCCTTCCACGGCCAGTCCGCGTTCCAGGTAATGCTGGCGCGTGTCCAGCAGGACGCTCCGAATCCGAAGACTCTCAACGCGGAAATTCCGGACTACGTAGCCACGATCATTCTCCGGTGCCTCGAACGCGATGCGAATGCGCGATATCAAAGCGCGCAAGAGGTACTCGAGGATCTCGACGCGCACCGAGCCCCCGCGCTGAGCGTAAGAGTCTCAAGGCCGGGGGATATTGTCCCAGCACCGCGCGCCAGTAAATCGCCGCGCTGGGGAATCGCTTTAGGGCTGTTGATCGCGGTAGCTGCGGGGCTCGGCCTGCTCGGCTACGGACTTAAACATGCTCGGCCGGGCAAGTCCAATGCTTCAACTCCGTCGTTTTACATCGGAGTTCTTCCCTTCCGCGCTGACGCGAATGACCCAAACCTGGCGCTAGTGGCGCAGGGAATGAACGACTCGCTCAATGCAAAGCTGTTCGAGCTAACGAATGTGCATTTGGCGCCGCAGAGCGCCGCTGCACGCTTGGCGGCAAACGCATCGCCTGAGCAGTCGGCTCAGGAATTGGGTTCGAAGGTTCTTGTCAACGGCAGCGTTCAGGGCTCGGCTGACAAGCTGCGGATTGTCGTCAGTGCCTGGGATGCAAACAAGAAAGCTACGATCTATTCGCACGAATTCCCGGGCGTCGCTTCCGATCTGCTGACTCTGGAAGATCAGGTGTACAACGGGCTGGCGGAGGCTTTAAAGCTGAATGCTACTGCCGAAGAGCAGACCAAGATCGCCGGAATGCGGCCCACGGAAAACACCGACGCATACCAGCTTTATCTCCAAGGCAAGAACCTGCTGCGCCGAACCGACGACGTCGATAAGGTCAAGCAAGCCGTTTCATCGTTCGAACAGGCTGTGAAAGCCGATCCATCGTTCGCTTTGGCTTATGCGGCACTGGCTGAAGCCAGCATGGTGGAATATCGCAAGACCTTCGACAATGCCGCTTCTCTACGGGCTGTTAATGCCGCGGAACGCGCGCAACAACTCAATCCCGATCTGCCTGAAGTCCACTTGACGTTGGCAACCGTGTACAGCTCCACCGGAAAGATCAATGAAGCTGCTGCGGAGCTCAAGCAGGCTCTGACTCTGGCGCCAAATTCGGATGACGCCTATCGCCAGCTCTGCAAAATCTACTTGCGCCAAAATCGCCCTGCGGACGCTTACGATGCCGCCAAAAAGGCGATCGAGCTGAATCCATATCTATGGTTGAACTACTACCAGGCATATACGGCTTATTTCGCCACAGGTAAGTATGCGGAGGCTGAGGGCAACGCAAAAAAAGTGGTAGAGCTGGATCCCTCAAACTCGGTAGGCCCCGAGGCGCTCGGAAATATCTATCTTCAGGAAGGAAAGTACGACCAGGCGATTCCGCAATATCAGCACTCGCTCCAGCTCAAGCCGGCGCCCTCAGCCTATTCCAATTTGGGAACCGCCTTCTTTTATCTGAATAAATATGACGATGCCGCTAATTCCTACCTCGAGGCGGTAAAGCTGAATCCACGCGATCAGATCAACATGGGCAATCTCGGTGACGCCT
>JAFAUE010000296.1 GCA_019243475.1 Acidobacteriota bacterium
TTACTTCGTCGACTTGCTTAACCGGTTGATCGATTCCGGGAAACTTTGCCGTGCATTCGATTCTCGCGCCGATGCCGCTGCGATTGGATTTTGTGCCGATAGTGCGCACTTTGATCCAGTGATTGCCGGTGGTCGAGTCGCAACGAAGTAGTTGAGGGAAATCGTTGACGCAGTTGACGACCACGTCGATGTCGCCGTCGTTGTCGAAGTCGCCAAAGGCACAGCCGCGCGCCGGCGCCGGGGCGGCAATTCCCGGACCGGCCTGCATGGAGACGTCCTCGAAGTGGCCGTTGCGCAGGTTGCGGTACAGCAGCTTGCGCTGCGCGTACGCGGCTTCGGTGCGCAGCTGTTCCACTTCGGGATAGACGTGGCCGTTGCAGACGAGAATGTCGAGCCAGCCGTCGTTGTCCATGTCGAAGAAGCCGCAGCCCCAGCCCAGATACTTGGTGTTCAAGCCAAGCCCGGATTGAAACGTAACGTCGTCGAAGCTGTCGTTGCCCAAATTGCGATAAAGCGAGTGGGTGTCGCCGGCGAAATTTGTTTTGACAATATCCAGCCGGCCCGCGTGGTCATAGTCGCCTGCGGCAACGCCCATTCCTGCCTGCGGCTTGCCGTCGGGGCTGAGCGCCGCGCCGGCAGCAATGCCGATGTCCTCAAAGCGTCCGTTCTTCAGGTTGCGAAAAAGCGAGCTCGCAGTCGAGTCGTTGGCGACATAGATGTCGGGCCAGCCGTCGTCGTCGAAGTCCGCCGTGAGCACGCCGAGGCCATAGGTGCTGGCTGTCTTAGTGACGCCGGATTGCTCGGAGACATCGGTGAAGGTCCCATCGCCGTTGTTGTGGTAAAGGATGTCTTTCCCGCCATTGAGCCCAGGCGGGCCGCAGGCCACCATCACGCCTTTGTAGAGGCATGGTCCCGATTCGGGAACCGGCGCGGTCTTCAGGTCGAGGTCAATGTAGTTGGCGACAAAAAGATCGAGATGGCCATCGCGGTCGTAGTCCACGAAAGCGCAGCCGGTATTCCAGCGTGTGGTTTTTTGCGTCAAACCAGCTTTTTCGGTGACGTCGGTAAACGTGCCGTCGCCGTTGTTGCGATATAGCGCGTTCTGGCCGTAGTAGCTGATGAACAAGTCGTCGTAGCCGTCGTTGTTGTAGTCTCCCACGCAGACGCCTTGCCCCCAACCCGAGCGCGCGAGTCCGGCCTTTGCCGTAACATCGGTGAAAGTCCCGTCGCGATTGTTTTTGAAGAGATGGCAGGTGGGCTCTTCCCCTTTAGGGAATCCTTCGAGCCGCCAGCCGTTCACGAGGAAGATGTCGAGCCAGCCGTCGTTGTCGTAGTCGTAAAACGCCACTCCGCAGCCGGTGGTTTCGAGAAGATACTTGTTCTTCTTCACTCCACCGAAAAAAGTTTTGACGTTCAGTCCAGCCTGGCGGCCGACGTCAACGAAGCTCACGCCCAGCGATGCTGCTTCTTTCTTTTCTGGTGGCGAAGCTGGCGGGTTTTGAGTCTCACTGCGCGCAGTGAATCCAAATATCTGCTCGGCGGTGAGTACCAGCGCGCTTCGGCTGAGCGACTTCAAGAAGTAACGACGGTTGAACTGCAACGAGAACCTTTAGGCGTGTTAGGATTTCTGCCGCTTTTCCAAACATTTAAGCACAGCAATGCTCTGCAGCGAAGCGATGCGACACCTTCAAAAACTCTTACAGACGGCGCGAACGACGGTGGTTGGATTGTGCTGCCTCTCTCTCTGCATCCTCGCCCGAGCGCAGGATCAGGTGCAGATTGGCAATCATGAACTCTCACGAGCGGCGCGACCCTGGGAGTTTCTGGATGCAGTGGGAAAGCATTCCGGCCTATTCGGCAATGAGAGTGGACGATTCGAAGCCTGGGTTTATCCCATCAAGATCCTGCGCGACTTCGACCTGACGTTCATCGCCGGGGATCGAAAGATACCTGCTGCCTCGTTGGTTCGCCGGCTCACCATGCGTCCGGAAGGTCCGACGCTCACCTTCGCCGCCGATTCGTTCACCGTGGATGAAACCTGGCTCGCGCCGCCGGACGAGGGCGGTGCCATTATTCGCCTCGAGATCAGTACCTGGGAGCCGCTGGACATCGAAGCTGAGTTCACCCGCGACTTCCAACTCATGTGGCCTGCCGGATTAGGCGGCACCTATATGAGCTGGAACAGCGATCTCCATGCTTATCAATTCGGCGAAGAAGGACGAAAGTATGCGGCGGTGGTGGGATCCCCAACCGCGGACTCGGCCCGCCCGGAGTTCTTCTCCAACAGCTACTCGACTACGCGCAGCAGCTTTCATCTGGGAACCACGCAAAAAGGGAGTGCGGTTAAATACATTTTTATCGCCGGCAGTACGGACGGACCTGAGCAGGCGCGCAAGAACTACGACCGGCTGATTGCCGATCCCGGCGCCGTCTTCAGCGCAGCGCGCAAATACTACGACGACTATCTGGCGCGTACGCTCTCGCTCGAGCTGCCCGACCCGCAGCTCCAGGCGGCCTATGACTGGTCGCGCATCAGCACCATCCAGGGACTGGTCGCGAATCCCTTTTTGGGAAGAGGACTAGTGGCCGGATACCGCGGCTCTGGAGAAACCGCGCGGCCGGGCTTCGCCTGGTTTTTCGGCCGGGACTCGCTCTGGACTGATCTTGCTCTGGATTCCATCGGAGATTTTTCCACTACACGTACGGCGCTGGAGTTCATCGCGAAATATCAGCGGCAGGACGGAAAAATCGAGCACGAGGTCTCGCAGACAGCCAGCCTGGTGAACTGGTGGACCGGATTCCCTTACGCCTACGCCTCGGCGGACGCCACTCCGCTATTCCTCATCGCCATGAATGACTACGTCACCTCGTCGGGCGACGTGGAGTTCGCGAAGCAGCACTGGGACAACGCGGAGCGGGCATACCAGTTCCTGAAATCGACTTACGACGCTACGGGACTGCCACGAAATTTCGGAATTGGACACGGATGGATCGAAGGCGGCCCGCTGCTGCCGGTTGAAACCGAGTCCTACCAGAGTGGACTCGCCGTGGCCGCGCTGCAGGCATTCCAATCGCTGGCACAGGTAACCAGTCAGCAGTCCGCAATCGGGAATGACGAAGCTGCAGCCCTGAGAAACAAAGTAAACCAGTCATTTTGGGACGCGCAAAACCACTCCGTCGTCTTTGCCCTGGACCGTGACGGCAAACAGGTGCAGACAACGACTGTCTTGAGCACGGCGCCGATGTGGTGGGACGTCTTCGATGCCGACAAAGCAAATGCCACTATCGATCGACTCGCCGAATGGGACGAGGCCGCCGACTGGGGCATGCGCATCATCTCCGACCAGCATCCTTTATACGGTCCTACCGGATACCATTTTGGGTCGGTGTGGCCGCTGTTTACCGGCTGGGCTGCGGTTGCCGAGTATCGCTACCATCGTCCGCTTGAGGGGTACGCAAACCTGCGCGCCAATTCGCTGCTTGCGCTCAATGGCTCGCTCGGCCGCGTGACCGAAGTCCTCTCCGGCAGCTACTACGAAGGCCTGGGCACGGCATCGCCGCATCAGATCTGGTCGTCGGCGATGGTGCTTAGTCCGATCGTGCGCGGAATGCTGGGAATCTCCGTGGATGAGACAACAAAGACGATCCATATTGCGCCGCAAGTTCCCCGCGACTGGAACAATTTCAGCATTCAACATCTTTCTGCTTGTGGTGGGGAATACAACCTGAGCGTTCACCGCGACCAACGCACCTGGTCATGGAAGGTGACCGGAGGCAAGAATCAATGCACGCTGGAGCTGGCACTGCCGGTTAGCAGGCATGCCCGGATCATGGGGGCAAGTCTGCCTTACAAGCTCCAGTCGGAAGACAACTTTAAGCAGATCCGCCTGCAGCTTCCGCTGCCACAGGATGGTTCAGGGCGGGGCGCGTCTCCTGTGAACCTTGATATCGATGTGATCGACGATTTCGGAGTGGCTGCCGACGAAGATCTGCCGCCGCTGGGAGCAGCGAGCAGCAACCTCAAGATCTCCCGCGAACTATGGAGTGCAGACGGCAGGCAATTGACGATCAAAGTTTCCGGTAAGGGCGGACGAATGTATCGTCTTCGAGCCTATGGAGCGCGCATGGCTTCGATAGAGGGCGGAGAGCTGAAGCAGAATCCCGATGGCACTCAAACGATCGACATCACCGACTTGGGCAAGCCAGACCAATATGCATCGCGGAATGTGACCATCAGATTTTGAGCTAAAGCTTGCGCGCGGTGATTCGTTCCACTCCCATATAAGGACGCAACGCTTCTGGAATCACGACGCTTCCGTCGGCCTGCTGATAGTTCTCGAAGATCGCCAGCCAGGTGCGGCCCACCGCCAGGCCGCTGCCATTAATGGTATGGAGAAATTCCGTCTTCTTCTTTCCTGCTGCGCGAAAGCGGATGTTTGCCCGCCGCGCCTGAAAAGCTTCATAGTTCGAGCAGGATGAGATTTCGCGATAGAGCTGCTGTCCCGGCAGCCATACTTCGATGTCGTACGTCTTAGAGGAGCCAAATCCCATGTCGCCGGTGCACAGCGTAACCACGCGATAGTGCAAGCCGAGTTTCTGCAGCACGACTTCGGCGTCGCGCGTGAGCTGTTCGTGGTCCTCATACGAACGATCAGGATGCGCGAACTTTACCAGTTCGACCTTCTGGAACTGGTGACGGCGAATGATGCCGCGAACGTCCTTGCCATAGGAGCCGACTTCGCTGCGAAAACATGGCGTGTACGCGGTGAGGGACAGCGGAAGCTGGCTCTCGTCGAGCGTCTCGCCGCCGTAGAGATTAGTCAGCGGGACTTCCGCGGTTGGAATCAGCCAAAGGTCATGTTTCTCGATCTTGAAAAGATCTTCGGCAAACTTCGGCAACTGGCCTGTCCCATACAAGGAATTGGAATTCACCATGTAGGGAGGCAGCACCTCGGTGTATCCATGCTGCGACGTATGTAGATCCAGCATGAAGTTCGCGAGCGCGCGTTCGAGCTTGGCTCCGAGGTCCCAGTACAAGGCAAAACGCGCGCCCGATAGTTTCGCTGCGCGCTCCGTATCCAATACTCCAAGCTGTTCGCCCAATTCCCAATGTGGGCGAGCTTCGAAGTCGAATTTTGGTGGAGCGCCCCAGCGGCGGACCTCCACATTGCTGTGCTCATCGCGTCCAACTGGCACGCTGGCGTGCGGCAGATTGGGGATTTGCGACATCAAGCTTCGCAGCTCTTCTTCGAGCTGCGCGGCAAGTTTTTCCTGGCGCTCGCCTTCCTCGCGTAGCCCTTTGGTTTCCTCCATGAGCGCAGCCGCGTCTTCGCCCGCGCGCTTGCGGCGTCCAACCTCTTCGGATTTCTTGTTGCGCTCAGCTTTGAGGGTTTCGGCGGAAGTAATTGCCTGCCGGCGGCGCGTATCGAGATCGCGAAACCGGCCGAGCAGCTCCTCGGGATTCATTCCTCGGTTACGAAGCTTTTCTTCAACCTCCGGAAGATGGTCCCGGACATAAGAGAGATCAAGCATAAGAGAAATACTCTACAGAAAATCTGGTGATTGGGTCATGCGGCCGTCGGTCCGCCGCTCGAAGCGAGGATTCGGTCAATCTCTGCGCGGTGCTGAGGTACGTGTACCGACGAGATGCGGGTGGCAAAGATTGCGTCACGTGGTCGCGCGAGACCGACTGTAGAATCGAGTCAACAGCTCATGCCCGCAACCTCCTCCATGCCGACGTCCGCCAGCATACGTAGTGGTCCCGATCTGAGCATCAGCTTCTGCGGCATCAACTTCAAAAATCCGATTATCGCCGCCAGCGGCACGTTCGGATATGGCGTCGAATTCGAAGACATTGTCGCGCTGGACAAGCTCGGCGGATTTGTCGTGAAAGGCCTCTCGCGCGAGCCGATGGCCGGCAATCCTCCCCCGCGTATGTTCGAGACCGCCGCCGGAATGTTGAATGCGATCGGACTGCAAAACATCGGGGCGGAAGCTTTCGTCAACGAAAAACTCCCGCTGCTTGCGCGTAAGAAAAACCTTGTAATCATCGCCAACGTTTTTGGCTACGCGCGAGAAGACTACGAAGCTGTGGTTCGCACACTCAATCAGGCGGAAGGAATTGCCGCGTATGAGATCAACGTTTCCTGTCCGAACACGAGGCAGGGTGGCATCAGCTTCGGCAGCGATCCTCACTTGCTGGAGGAAGTTGTAGCTGCCTGCAAGAAAGCCGCGCGGCGACCTGTAATCGTTAAGCTGTCACCCAACGTGACCAGCATTTCTTTGATGGCCCGCATCGCTGAAGAGGCCGGCGCGGATGCGCTTTCCCTAGTCAACACCTTTGTCGCGCTCGCCATCGATGCGGAAACACGCAAGCCTCGCATCTCTAATCTGACGGCGGGCCTTTCCGGTCCGGCGATTAAGCCGATTGCTCTACGCATGGTCTATGAAGCTTCCCAGGCCGTGAATATTCCCGTAATAGGAATGGGCGGAATCACCAGCGGAAGCGATGTAGTCGAGTTTCTGCTCGCCGGCGCAGCTGCCGTGCAAGTAGGTACCGCTAATTATTTCGATCCGTGCGCGACCGAGCACATCATCGACCAGCTTTACCGGTGGTGCATCGAGCACCGGGTGAGAAACGTGACTGAGCTGATCGGCGGATTGCAGGTGGATCCGGAGTCAACGCAAGGCTGAGTTGCAATTCTTCAATTGATTAAGTGCGGGCGCTCGTGTCTAGGGCATAACCGGACCTTCCGCCGCAATTCGCTGCCGATGATCAGCAGCTTCACTTTGTTATAATCAAGCAGTTCCGAGCGGGAGTAACTCAGCGGTAGAGTGCGACCTTGCCAAGGTCGAAGTCGCGGGTTCAAATCCCGTCTCCCGCTCCAGGTTCTCTCGTTGATTCTGTCCACCCTCGCTGTTGGCGAGGGTTTTCGCTCTCAGGGCGCGGTACCCAAGTGGTAAGGGAGAGGTCTGCAAAACCTTTATGCGTCGGTTCGATTCCGACCCGCGCCTCCATCCTTCAGGCCTCTTCCCGGCATAGAAATCTCGCTGCGTTTAGCCGCAATAGTCGTCCGAACTCCCAGAGAGTTGCCCTTCATTGCCTGCCCAGTTGACATTGGCCGGCTTGTGCTAGTAGATTAGCACGTGCTAATAAATTAGCACGGCTGAGTGAACATGATGAGAAACGCTGAATGGAACTTGGGACGTCGCGAGCGGCAGATTATGGATGTTGTGTACAAGCTCGGTCGCGCATCGGTTGCGCAGGTGCAGTCCGAATTACCAAACCCGCCGAGTTATTCGGCCGTGCGGGCGATGCTCGGATTTCTTGAAGACAAGGGCTATCTCAAGCACGAGCAGGACGGTCTGAAGTACATATACGCGCCGACCACGGACCGTAATAAAGCGCGTACCTCGGCGCTGCAACACCTGGTCAAAACATTTTTTGCCGGATCGGTGGCCGACGCCGCCGCTGCGCTGGTTGACCTGCCCGATTCGGGACTCAGTCCCACGGAACGAGAGCAACTGGTACATGCCATTGAGCAAGCCAGGCGAGAGGGACGCTAATGACTGCCATCATGAACATGCTCGCGCACTACGCGCCGTCGCTCATAGACATCTTCGTTAAGAGTGCTGTACTGCTTCTCGGTGTCGTCGTCACAGGACACCTGCTACGCCGACGCGCAGCCTCTCTGCGTCACTTTCTTTATTCGACCGCGGCGGTGAGTCTTCTCATACTTCCGTTGGGTGCTGCACTCCTACCCAGAATGGGAATCGCAGTCCTTCCTCGCCGGTCTGTAGTTCAGGCATCAAGCGTTCAGGCGTCGAATCCTCTGTCGCAGAGGTCAGACAGCGCCGTACCCGCTTTCAATCCATCCTCGGTGCGCAGCCAAAGTCGCCGCGAAAAGCCTGCACAAGCCCTGCAACCGAGCCCAGTCTTAGCTGCCCCGATTTCTCAAAGCGAAGAAACTTTCAATGCCAAGCCGGGAGCATTCACCGATGCTGCGCAGTGGTTTGCCAAAATTAACTGGCAGGGTGCGCTTGTTTTGCTTTGGGTTTGTGGCGTAGCTGTTTGTCTGGTGCGGATGTTCGTAATCGGTTGGCGATTGCGAGGGATCGTGCGGCGCGCGGTTCCGGTGGAATCCATCGTCCTTGCCTCCCGTCTTCGCTGGCTTTGCCGCGATTTTGGTATTCGACGTGAAGTGACTCTGCTTTCAAGTGCGGAGCTCGACGTCCCCATCGCGGCCGGCATTTTCGATTCGAAGATTATTCTGTCTCCGCAATGCGATGAATGGACGGAAACACGTCGCAACGCCGTTCTGTGTCATGAAATCGCACACATTAAGCGACTGGACGCACTTACACAGTTTCTCGCCTCCATCGCCGCCGCGATTTATTGGATGAATCCCCTGGTCTGGTTTGTGCTGCGCGCGATGCGGATGGAGCGCGAGAAGGCCTGCGACGATCACGTCTTGGCGTCGGGCACCGCAGCTTCGGACTACGCGCACGAGCTCATCGACATCGTATCGACGTTAGTTCGTCCCCAGCCAGCAGCCGCGCTTGCTATGGCGCGCCGATCGCAGCTCGAAGGACGTGTGCTCGCGCTGGTGAATCCCAGAATCGCTCATGGATTATTGAAGCGGCGAGCGGCACTTGTCCTTAGCGGTTCCATTTTGGCGCTGGCGCTTCCGCTTGCAGCTGTACGGCTCGAGGAGCGTCCTGCCGTTGCCATCTCCGCCGCTGTCCCTACAGCTAGTCATGCGATCGTGGCGGCCGTGGCGCAATCACCGGTGAGCACATCGGAAGCTCGCACAGCGGAAGCTCCTGCGCCGCCTGCCAATCCGCCGAGCACAGGGGACGAGACCGCTGCCAACATCGGTATCCCGGTCTATCCCGGCGCGATTGCCCGCGATCATGAGGATGGTCGCGGCACGGTGAACGTCGCCGATGGCGCGCATGTCCGCAGCCTGACCGCTACAACGTATTTCTCGAGCGACGAACCGGCGAAGGTTCTCGCTTTCTACCGCACTCAGCTCAAACCTTTGGGCAATGCGATCGAATGCACCGGCGGCAAAGATACCCGGGAGGATGTTCGAGTGACCGACGCGTCTTTTGCCGATCCCTCTGCGTGTCGAGGTGAAGAATTCGCACAAGGTGGAACTGAGCTCAAGATAAACAGCGGCGCAGACCGGCGCGTCGTGGTCATCCTTCCTTACCAGCGTGGATCCGAGATTGCGCTGGTGCGGTACTCGCCTGCACCTGAGGGCAGCGGTGCCAGACACGAACTGGTGTGGAACAGTGCTACCTCCGATTGCGTTGGTGGAAGTAGTGGGCACAACGTTCATAACAGCGTCCAGAGCCATACCGACGACAACGGCTACAACACCTGGACGGCCACGTGGAGCGGCGATGAATGCAGCCTAGAAGCCAGTTCCGCCGGTACGGTGCGTTTTAACGCCGAGGCCACGGAGATCGAGAGCATATCGCCCGGCGGACATTTTGAAATCAACGAGCGTAAGGGAGACACGCTGCGTCGATTGCGCATCGAGTCGAACCAAAATGGGCAATTAGCATTTACTTACAAACTCAATGGCGCGCAGCAGGAGTTTGACTCCGCGGGCCGCGCCTGGTTCTCCGCCCTGCTTGTGCAGCTCGAACGCGCCACCGGCTTTGCTGCAAGCACTCGCGTGCCTGCATTGCTGGCTAAGGGCGGACCGCAAGCCGTGCTGGACGAAATAACCAAACTGCAGAGCGACTACGTTCGGCAGGTTTACTTCACCAAGCTGTTTGAGAATGCAACGCTACCGGCGCCGCTGTTGGTGAGAGCGCTCGATCAGGCCCGCGAGGAAATCTCCACCGATTACAGCCTGGCGCAGGTCCTGCTCACAATCGCGCAGCGGTACGATCTCAACGACGAGAAGCAGCGCGTCGCCTTCCTTAACGGCGCCAACAAGCTCACGACCGATTACGAACATTCGCGCGTACTGCTCGAATTATTGAAGCGCCCGAACTTATCGCCGGAGATCCTGCACGCCGCTTTGGAATCGGCGAAGGGAATCAATACCGATTACGAGAAGAGCCGCATTCTTACGACAATCGTTTCGCTCAAAGAATTTAACGCCGGAGAGATGGCGAGCTATCTCGACCTGGCTGGAGCGATTCACACCGACTATGAGCACTCCCGCTGCCTGCTGGCCTTTATCCAGCACCAAAAAGTGAGTCCGGCGGCGATGAATCAGATCTTGCGTTCGGCGTCCTCGATTGGCACCGATTACGAGAAATCTCGCGTCCTGCTGGCCGTGGATCAGTCCGGCAACTTCGACGAGCAGCAGATCTCCACATATCTTGGTCTGGTCGATTCCATCGGCACAGATTACGAGCGCTCGCGCGACCTCATCGGACTCATGCATGACCACAAGCTTGGCGAGGACGCCCTGGCGAAGATCATTGCCGAGACGCAGAAGATCGGCACTGACTATGAAAAAGCCCGCGTGCTCACCGAAGTTGCTCAGCGATACAAGATCCAGGGTTCCACGCGCGAAGCGTACATACGGGCGGCGAATTCCATCGGCACCGATTACGAACGCAATCGCACCCTGGCGGCGATTACCAGCCGGGAGGTCATGTAATCCGCTCCCACAAGGCGCCGTCCGCAGCCCCAGAATGAGCCATGTCAGAATCCGGTGAATTCCCTCAGTGAGGGAATTTCTGAGGGAATTTTGGCATTTGGGGAGGTGAATTTCTCGAAATTCCGGCCAAATCTGCATATTTCTGGCGAAGCTGAGGGAATGGCTCAGGGAATTGCGGGAATTTCCCCTCAAGCCGCTCTGCCTAGGGAACTTAGAAGCGGTTTGTCGTCCTTCCTCAGTCGGCCTGAGGGAATCTCCAGGGAATTTCGGCCTTGACTGTTCCCCCGGCATGAACCGCTGCTGCAATCCTGGTTGCTGAATATTGTGGCAACGAGACTCAAGCTCTCAGTCTCCTACTTAGTGAGCCATCAATAAGGAGGAATCATGGAGAGGCTTCTCTCGCTTGCGGCAGCGTGTCTCATTAGCTGCGCGCTGGCATTCGGACAAGGCACCACCCCTGCTCAGAGTCCCACCCCGAGCGCATCCCAGGAGAACACCGGCCCGGCGGCCGCGAGCAACGGAGCTACCCCAGGCAGCCGCGCCGCTCACAGCCCATCGCGAGCGAACCAGGCGCTGCCCGACAACGCGAATCCGTCGCGCTCGCCCAGCGATGCCACTGCCAACGGACAAGCGGTGCAACCCAACGGCGCCTCCAGCGGCACGGCGGGCACCGCGTCCGGCAATACTCCGAACAGCGGCAACAACGGCATGGCCAAGGACGACACCGGCAACAATCCCGCCAGCGGGCGAGGATCGAACACGATTACCAATCCGGGAACTGGAGGCACGGTGCAGTGGTTCTGGGTCGCGCTGGGAATCATCATTGCGCTAATCGCCATCAGCGCGGTGTTGAGCCGGAATCGTAGCAACGCAACCATCGACCGCGCCGACCCGGCACTCCGCGCCACCCGCGACGGCAATGACGGCGATCGTCGCGACGACCAGATCCGCAAAGTTGGCTAAGTGACCGTTGAAAGTCTGATTCGTATCAAGGCACGGCTTCACGAGTAAGGGAGCCGTGCCGCGTCATTTTCTAGGCTCAATCTGTGTGGACCGACGACTCTCACGCTACGGTTGCGGTTCAGGCGGGGCGCTAGACTCAATAATTTGCGCGATCACAGCCTTCGAGGAACTTGGAACCTTGGTGAACTCTATGCCCACAATGTCGCTGTTTATGTGCTTCACTGTGGCCTCGATCAGGTCGGGAAGGTCTGCGGAGTTGACCATCAACCGGACGTAAACACGAGCATCAAATGAGAGATCGCCATTCGATCGGAAACGTAAGCCGCACTCGCTGATCTCCATTCCCGTGGTCATGCTCTGTTCCTCCGGAGTCGGTCCATATGTGAGATCAAACTCGGTGGCGACTCGCTTACAACTTCTTCGTTCCTGTTCAAAAAGAGAAAACATCTGAGCACCTAAGTCTTACCGGTAACGACGACATCAAAATAGCGGTGCGCGTCGTTAAGGCCAGCGGAAACGCGATGGATCGGTAAAGCCTCGTCTTCAATTGCATACGAAACGGCAAATCGT
The DNA here is from genome assembly GCA_019243475.1 of Acidobacteriota bacterium. GTDB lineage: Bacteria > Acidobacteriota > Terriglobia > Terriglobales > Acidobacteriaceae > Gp1-AA112. The sequence continues at coordinate 12,162 of JAFAUE010000296.1, forward strand.
GCTTAAGCTACGGGACGTTCACGCTTACTGTTGTCGAAGCCTGCGATCCGCTTG